>SEBM01000085.1 GCA_004296145.1 Flavobacterium sp. | reverse complement strand
TTCCTAAGTTCCTCAAATCTTCCATAAATTTCTGTCTGTGGACTTAACAAGTCTGGAAATGGAATTCCTTGAAAAGTTTCCATTTCAATTATTGTTGGATCGTCTGGAAAATTATACCAAAACAAGGAAAATTTATTTTTATTAGCATTATCAAAATATGCTGTAATTAGCTTAATCTCATTATAATCTTTCTTGAGATCAATAAATCGTGTTCCTAATTTTATTTTATCAACACTATACATCTTATTAATGTTTTTTAATCTTAAAATTAAATTTTATAATATCTAAAGGTAATTAAGTTTAATAAATTTTCTTTTTTTTATTAAAAATCTATTAATATAATAATTAGATCTATAAATCAATCTAATCCATTAAAAAAACCACCAAACCTCTCGCTCCATGCGCACCTAAAACCAAAGATTGTTCAATATCAGCTGTTTTGGATGGTCCGGCAATAAAAGTTCCGAAACCATATTCCTGATTTCCGATTCTGTCATACGCCTGATGCATTGTCGCAATAAGGTCTTTTTTATGTACAATAATGGCCAGATATTGAGCAATAAAGGGTGCGATTCGTTGTCCTAAAACATCATCTGTAACCCAAAGTGCGCTGTTTTCTGCAACACCAAAATGAGCTTTTATAACCGTTAATTCTACATCTTCAAGCGAATGCGGATCATCATTTTTCCAATTCAGATTAGCAATTTCAGAAAGTTCCGGAATTGTTGAAATAATGCGTTTGTTCAGTAAGTAATTGTTTTTAATAAAAGTAATTACTTCGTCATAATTGGCAACTTCTTCAAAATCTCCTCCAATGCCTTTTAAAACCGTTTTATAGGTTTCGAGTATATCAAAGTCTTCAGAACCTAAAACTTTTAAATCTGGCAAATCAGAAATAAAATTAGGTTTGTTTTGTTTTATTTTTTGTAAAATAAGTTCTTTACTGCTCATCTTTTTTCGCTTTAGCTTCTCTCGAATTTTTCTTGTACCATTCTCTAAAAGATTCCTCGGGAACTTCAGGCATTTCGCGTTGATCGTACCATTTGTTCATTTTATTATTCACTAATGCAGGAATATTTTTCATTACAAATCTTCCTGATTTTCCGGCAATATTAAAAATTGTCGGATTAGCTAAAACTGTTGCCATCGTTTTCATTGCAACTGTTTTTGCAGCTGGTGTATGGCCTTCTTTTACCAAAACCTGACGCCACTTATACAATTGATCATGAATATCAATTTTGACCGGACAAACATTCGTACACGAGCCACATAGTGTACTGGCAAATGGCAAATCGGCATTTTTGCTCATGTCCAGATTTGGGGCCAGAATAGATCCGATTGGTCCGGCAACTGCATTGTGGTAACTATGGCCGCCACTGCGTCTGTAAACTGGGCAGGTATTCATACACGCCCCACAGCGAATACATTTTAGGGAATTCCTAAAATCTTCCCTGCCCAATTGTGTGCTTCTGCCGTTATCGACAATTACAATATGAATTTCTTTTCCTTCTCTTGGTTTTTTAAAATGACTCGAAAAAGTCGTGATTGGTTGTCCTGTTGCGCTTCTTGCCAATAATCTTAAGAAAACACCCAAATGTTCTCGCTGTGGAATCAATTTCTCAAATCCCATTGAGGCAATATGAACATCTGCGAGATGCGCGCCCATATCGGCATTTCCTTCGTTCGTACAAACCACAAATTCGCCTGTTTCTGCAATGGCAAAATTAACTCCGGTCAAAGCTGCTTTTCGGGTTAAGAAAGTATTTCTTAAAGTAAAACGTGCCGATTCAGTTAAATACTGCGGATTAAAATTTCCTTTTTCTGTTCCTAAATGTTCGTGAAAAGTTTCGCTAACGTCTTCTTTCTTAAGGTGAATCGCCGGAAGTACAATATGACTTGGCGGTTCTTTTCGAAGCTGAACAATAAATTCACCCAAATCAGAATCAATAACCTCTATTCCTTTTTCGGTTAAATAATCGTTTAAATGGCATTCTTCCGTAAGCATTGATTTTGATTTCACCATTTGCTTTACATCATGTTTCGCCAAAATAGAATGCACAATTTCGTTGTGTTCTTTTGCATCCGAAGCCCAGTGTACAATTATTCCGTTTTTTTGAGCATTCGCTTCAAATTCAACTAAATAATCATGAATATTAGACAGTACATTGTTCTTAATTTTAGAAGCCGTTTCTCTCAGCAATTCCCAATCCTGAATTTGGTGTGCCGATTTATCGCGTTTTGCACGAACAAACCAAAGCGTTTCATCATGCCAGTTGACACGTTCTACGTCTTTGTTGAATTTGACTGCGGCCTCGCTATGTTCTATTGTTTTTTTTGAAGACATCTTTTTATAAGTTGAAATCTTATTTATTGATATTTTTTGTTTAACCGCAAGGTTCGCAAGGGTTTACGCAAGGTTCGCAAAAGCTAATTTTAATCTTAGCGAACTTTGCGGTTAAATTTATACTCAACGCATATGAATTATCTAACTGAATTTAATATTTCAGCTATATGAATCGTTTTGATATTGCTTTTCTGTCTTTTCAGAATTCCTTCCAAATGCATTAAACACGACATATCTCCGCCCGTTATATAATCAACATTGTGACTTTGATGATCTTTGATACGGTCCTGCCCCATTTTTACGGAAACAGCTTCCTCGGTCACACAAAAAGTTCCTCCAAAACCGCAGCATTCGTCTTTTCGCGAAAGCGATACCAAATCAATTCCTTTTATCTGACTCAACAATCTTTCTGGTTTTGAGAAATATGGTTCGTTCAATTCTGTCATTTGCGAAAGCTTTAATCCACGTTGTCCGTGGCAGCTTTGGTGCATTCCTACTTTGTATGGAAAATTTCCTTCTATATGATCGATTTTTAAAATATCAGTAATAAATTCCGTTAGTTCAAAAACTCTTTTTCGCATTTCATTTGCTACATCCTGTAATTTATCATCGTGTAAATGATCTTTCACATGCAAAACACAACTACCTGAAGGGCAAACGATATAATCAAATCCTGCAAAATTATTGATGAAATTAGCATCGCAGCCTTTTGTTAAATGTGCATATCCGCTGTTTGCCATTGGTTGTCCGCAACATGTTTGTCCCATCGGAAAATGAACTTCGCAACCTAATTTCTGCAAAAGCTCATAGGTTGCAATAGCTACTTTTGGGTAAAACTGGTCGACATAGCACGGTATAAAAAGTCCGATTTTCATATTCTTTGTACTTATTGCTTTTTTCTCACGGATTTAAAAAAATAATCTGGCTAAATCTGCGTGAAAAAAATCTTTTAATGCTTATAAAATTTCAAATCAATTAAATCGTTCTGAATAGGTTTTGGATTCCAGTTTTCGTGAATTGCCAATGCAGCACCCAACGCACTCGCCTGTGCCATCGAAGCGGCATAAACTTCTACATCCGGAAAAGCTTCTGCCAGTAAATTCATGAAAATAGAATTTTTACTAAAGCCTCCATCCACAAAAATCTTCTTTACGGGACTGTTGTGAATCACTAAATTAGTCGAAAAAAACTGTTGTTCAACGATATCCATCATTAACTGATGATAGGCGATCTCATAACTTTTGAAAGTCGAAAGATCTCTTTTTTGAAAAGGACATTCTTTGAGAATATCATATTCATATTTCTTCGGATAAATAAATGAAAAAGTAAGCGCCCTTAAATTAGAAACAATCTTTTTGTCAAAATAAATATCCTTATACGTATCAACCGGAACATTAAAATGTTCTGCTAATCTTTTGGTCTGAATTTCATGTTCGTTTCCCGAAAACAGACGGGCTGCTTTTACAGGTTTTTCGGTGTATTGCATATAACACAAACAATCGTTTTGCAATTCTTCAAACGTTAACTGTTTATTATTGAAAGGATTTAATGAAATACTCCAGGTTCCTGTCGACAATAAAACAAAAGGCTCTGTAAAGTTAATCGTGTACGGAATTATAGCTGATGAACTATCGTGAAGACCAACTCCAACGGCAAGATTATCTTGTGTTTTTATAACATCTTTTCCGTTATGAAGCGGCGGAAGTTTGTCTTTTATATTTTCATTCTTGAGCCATTTGTGATACTTCATCTTTTTGAAATTCCAAAGATTGGTATGACATCCGATACTTGTAATATCCGAAAACGCTTCATTCGTTAAAAGAAAACTCAAATATTGTGGCAAATGCAGGCAATATGCTACCTGATTAAAAAGTTCCGGTTTTTCTTCTTTTAACCTGTAAATCTGCATTCCGGAATTAAGGCTTCCTAAAACCGGAGAAGCTGTTTTGACTGCAAAAGCTGCTTTTCCTTTATATTTTTGATAAAAGTCATTTTTGAGATCTTCCGGATAATCCTTAAGATAATTGTACAACGGAGTTAAAATCTCTCCGTTCTTATTTATGTATACAAAACTGGCTCCATAAGTGCTAAAATTAATTGCTTTCAGAACGTAATTTGTTAACTCTTTTATTTCTGATAATCGATCAAGAATCCAGCTTTTAAGAACTTCTATATCTTCACATGGAAAACCGTCTTCATCTGCTGTTTCTTCAAGATTTACTGATTTCTCCCAAACAATTTTATAATTTTCATTGAATAAAAATACTTTCTTGTTTGTTTTACCAATATCAAAAATTGCAACTACATTCATTTAGTTAGTTATGAGTTATGGATTATGACTTATAAGTTTTGGATTATGAGTTATGAGTTGTGAATTGTGATTTTTGCTCAAAGAGTTTAATAACTTATAATTCATAACTAATAACTTATAACTCAATTATAAGCCTGTCGCCATCGTTTTTAATCCTCTTTCTCCAATCAGATTTTTTCTGACAGTAAGACCGCGATATAATTCCACCGGATTTAAAGCTGCTCCCGAACGCAAACGCGCTTCTGCAACTAAGGCACGAACGTCTGTGCGGAAAGCATTTTGTAAAATTTCCTGTGTTTTTACTACATCATTCTCATCCTGAGCGATTTCTAATGCTTTTCTGTCTACAGAAAGTGCCTGCGCATAAGCAATCATAATCGCTTCAACAGATTGCAATAAATCTTCTAAAGGATCTTTTATATTGTGCGAAGCATCGATCATCCAGCCTAAATCTTTGGCGTGATTCATTCCTCTGGCATCCATTCCTTCCACTAATTCATTAAAAATCAGGAATAATTGATATGGTTTTAATGCACCTGCTGTTAAATCGTCATCTCCATATTTTGAATCATTAAAATGGAATCCGCCCAATTTGTTTTCCATTAATAATAAAGAAACAATCTGCTCGATATTGGCATTTGGTAAATGATGTCCTAAATCGACTAAAGTCTGTGCTTTATCACCTAATTTTTTCACGTAAGAATACGATTGTCCCCAGTCGGCAACAGTTGTAGAATAAAAGTTAGGCTCTGCACATTTATATTCTAAAAATAATTTCCAGTTTGAAGGCAATGCATCGTAGATTTCTTCTAAACTTTCTAATGTATTTTGGTATGCTTTACGGAAGTTTAACTGTCCGGGGAAGTTTGATCCGTCTGCCAGCCAAATTGTTAAAGATTCTGATCCTAAAGCAATTCCCTGTTGGATAACTTCAATATTATGAGCAATTGCCTGTTTGCGAACTGCTTTATTTACATTTTGTAAAGAACCATAACGATACGAATGCTCTGAATTTGCCTGATCCTGAAAAGTGTTTGAATTAACAGCATCAAACTTTAAATTGTGTTGAGCCGCTAAAGCTTTTATCGCGTTGTGATCGGTTGGAATATCCCACGGAATATGCAAAGAGATAGCTCCCGAAGCATTATTTAAAGCATGAAGCAAACCAACATCTTCAATTTTTTCTTCTAAAGAACGTGGTTCACCGCCTCCAGCAAAACGCCCAAATCTTGTTCCTCCTGTACCCAAAGCCCAGGACGGAATTGCAATCTGAAAATCAATTAATTTTTGAATAATTGATTCTGTATTAGCAATTTCAGATGTTGTAAAAGCTAATTTATTTGAATGTTTTTTTAATAATTCCTCGTTATGAGATGCTATTTTGTCTGATCCGATTAACATATTTTATGGTATTAATAGAGTTTTCAATGTATAAAAATAAATTGAACTCCCGTTTGTATTTTATTCCTTTTTGCCGTTTTTGTCTGATAATTCAAATAGTTCAAAAAAATCTAACGTCCGAATGATGATCGAACGTTAGATATTACAAAAAACCACTTTTGCTTAAACAAACTTAAAAAAACTAATTCTTTATCTATAAAAACCCATTGCGACACCGCCATCCACGTTTAGTGCATTTCCTGTCGATTTACCAAGTAAACCACCAACAAAAGCAAAACACGCGTTTGCAATATCATCAGGCAATATAATTTCATTCAATAATGTACGTTTGGCATAATAAGCCGGTAATTCGTCTACCGTTACCCCGTATGCTTTTGCACGTCCTTCTGCCCAGCCTCCAGACCAAATGTTTGAATCTGAGATCACGGCATCAGGGTTTACCGTGTTCACACGGATTTTGTCTGTTCCAAGTTCCGCTGCCATAAGACGCGTCAAATGTGCCTGAGCCGCTTTTGCCGAACCGTATCCCGGATTGTTTGGTCCTGCCACAACTGCATTCTTCGATACGATATTTACAATATCCCCTCCGAATCCCTGTTTGCGCATTACCTCTATTCCGGCTTTCGATACTATAAATTGTCCTTTTACCAAAATATCGTATAATCTGTCCCATTCTTCCAAACTGTGCTCTGCGATTGATTTTGAGATACTTATCCCAGCATTGTTCACTACGATGTCCACTCCTCCAAAAGCAAGACATGCTTCGTCAAGTGCTTTTTCTGTGCTTTTTTCGTCGGTTACATTTAATAAAGTTCCAGAAACAGCGTCTTTTCCAAATGATTTGATAAAGTCTGCTGTGGTTTCCTTTAACCTTTCGTCGTTGATATCATTGATGATTACACACGCTCCTTCCTGAGCAAATTTTTTGGCAATCGCTTTTCCGATTCCACCGCCTGATCCTGTGATCAAAGCCACTCTTCCTGATAAGGCTTTTGGTTTTGGCATACGCTGTAATTTGGCTTCTTCCAATAACCAGTATTCGATATCAAAAGCTTCCTGATGCGGAAGTGAGGTATATTCTGAAACAGCTTCTGCGCCTTTCATGACATTGACCGCATTGATATAATATTCTGATGCCAGACGTGCCATAGTTTTATCTTTGGCAAAAGTGAACATTCCAACTCCCGGATATAAAATCACTACAGGGTTCGGGTCACGCATCGCTGGTGAATTTGATTTTTTACAATTGTTGTAATAATCCTTGTATAATGTTCTGTAGGCTTCAAAAGCAGGTTGTAGTTTTGCTTTTGTCGCTTCTACATCTGATAAATCTTCATTTGGATCGAGTTCCAAAACCAGTGGACTGATCTTAGTCCTTAAAAAGTGGTCCGGACAGGAAGTCCCAAGCGGTGCCAGCTTTTCAAGATCGTTGGAATTGATGAATTCCAAAACCCTTGCATCGTCTGTATAATGCCCGATCATCTGGCGTTCTGACGAGCAGAAACCTCTTAGGATCGGCGCTACTTTTGCCGCTTTTAGTTTTCTTGCCTCCTCGTTTAAACCTTCTATTTTTTTACCTCCAAAAACAGGACGTTTTTTTCCGTAGTTATTCTCTAAATATTCAGCACATTTCTCGATTACCTCAAGTGTGTTGATATAACTTTCGTATGATGTATCTCCCCAGGTAAAAAGTCCGTGGGAACCCAGCATGATACCTCTTAGTTTTTTCCCTTTTTTCTCAGCTTCTTCAAGGCAAGATCTTAATTGAAGTCCAAGGTCAAAACCCGGACGCTGCCAGCCTACCCAGCCGATCTCTCCGTTGAATAATTCTTCTGTTATTTTTGCCCCGTCTTTGGCTGCTGCAATGGCAATGGCCGCATCGGGATGCAAATGGTCGATATGCTTGAAAGGTAAAAATCCGTGCAGTGGCGTATCGATAGAAGGCGCTTTTGAACTTAAATCAAAAATACAATGGTTAAAAAGTTCTACCATTTCGTCTTCGAATTCAATTCCTCTGTAGACATTCTCAAGATTTCTCAATCTTTCCAGATAAAGTGCTGCACAGCCAGATTTGGTCAGTGTTCCGATATCTCCTCCCGAACCTTTGATCCACATTACTTCGGAACTTTCTCCGGTCAGCGGATCTTTGTCCGTAATTTTTACAGAAGTGTTTCCTCCTCCGTAATTAGTAAGCCTTAAATCGGCTCCCAGTATATTTGAACGATAAATAAAAAGCGCTACTTCATCGCCTGCCAAAGCCGCTGCTTTTGACTCATCCCATAAATAGCTTACGTGCTTAAAATTTGTATTTATTACTTTTGACATTGGTTAAATGTTTGGTTAGTTGCTGTATTATAATGAGTTTCCTATTCCGACCAGTACAATTGAAAGCATGATCAGACCGATTCCTAATAAAAAGGTATTGAATGTTTTTTTCGAAACTCCTGTCCATTCTTTCAAATAGAATCCCCAGAAATTTGCTGTCAGAATGATGGTTGCCATGTGCAGGATCCATGAACTTGCTCCGTTTCCTAGTTTACTTTCTCCCATTCCGTAAAAGAAAAACTGTAAAAACCACATGGTTCCGGCAAGAGCAGAAAACAGTACATTTTTAGCAATTGGTGCTTGTTTACTTGTATAATCTCCAAAAGTTTTGTTCTTAAAATTAAGATACATACACCAGATAAAGTTGGTTGTTAAACCACCCCAAAGCAACACGATATACGTTACATTATTTTGAAATAAAGGATTACAGCCCTTTATTATCGCTGCTTCGGCCATTGGTTTTCCTGCCTCAATTCCGTAATTAAAGAATGAACTCAGAATTCCGGAGACAACAGCAATGATAAGTCCTTTGACTAAACTGAAATCTTTGTCTTTATCTTCATGCCCAACGGCAAAATCTTTTTCTTTAAGAATTCCTGCTTTTCCGGAAACGGCAATTCCGATCAGGCAAACCAAAACTCCAAACAAAACCAATTGTCCGCCTGTATGAGAAAGCATGTGGCTAAAGGAAACTTTTCCTTCCGTTGGATATAAGTCGTAATATATAGAAGGAACTAAGGCTCCAAAAGCAGAACAAAATCCGAGGATAATTGAATTTCCTAATGACATTCCCAAATAACGAACTCCCAATCCGTAGGTCAACCCTCCGATTCCCCAGATCAATCCCATTGAGAAAGTAAAAGCTTTTATAGAAGGTGATGCAGCTGCGATAATTTCAGCAAAGTGCGGAATCGTTAAATAAGCTGCAATTGGCGGAACTATTAACCAGGAGAAAAAACCGCCTATAAGCCAGTAGCTTTCCCAGGCCCAGTTTTTTACTTTTTTAAAAGGCATATAAAAACTCCCTGAAGAAAAACCTCCAATGGAGTGAAAAATAATTCCGAGTAATGATTCCATAAATTTGTTTGTGGTTTTTGATAGTTAATCTGGTTTTGTAAAATAAGATAATGTAAAAAACAAAACTATCCTGTACTATCCTTTAAGATTTTGCTTTTTATTGTTAAAATCCAAAGATAATTACAAAGAAGAGTCTAAATATAGTGGCAAAACAAATTTAAAATTTCTATTTTAGCAATCGATTTCGTAATTATCATATCCTCAATTCTGTGAAAATTAGGGAATTCCCAAAAACATAAAGCAAGCCTTATTTAATTTTGATTTTATTGTGAGAAAAATAGTAATCAAAATATTTAAATGGGATTAGATCAAAAAAATAATTTCAAATTATGTCTTTATAATAAGGAAACATAATTTACAAGACCTACACAATGATTAAACTTATTAAAATAGATGAAGATTCAAGGGTTCCGAAATACAAACAAATTGTAGACTCGATCCTGCAGAATATTGCCAACGGAAATCTTAAGATAAATCAAAAAATTCCTTCGATAAACAGCTTTAGCGAAGAGTTTTACATGTCGAGGGATACGGTTGAAAAGGCTTATAATATTTTAAAAGAACGAAAAATCATTTCTTCAATAAGAGGAAAGGGATATTATATTACCCGCACAAAACTTGAATCCAAAGTAAATATCCTGTTTTTGACGAATAAGCTGAGTTCGTATAAAATGAAAACCTATAGTTCGTTTATTAATACGCTTGGTGCCAATGCACATACTGATTTGCATATTTATCATTGCGATGAAACCCTGTTTTTAAATTTACTTGACAAGTTTGAAGGTGCTTATGATTATTATGTAATCACAACACATTTTAAAACGGATGATTTGAAGCACTTAAGTTTTACTGATGAAGTTGTAAATGCAATTCGAAATATTCCGCAGGATAAATTGGTGATTTTGGATAATATCAAGTTAGGAATGGGAAGTGATGTCATTAAAATCTATCAGGATTTTGAAAATGATATTTATAATGCCCTGAAAGAAGGATTGGCAAAAATATCCAAATACAATAAATTGATATTAATATATCCGGACAAGGCCGTTTATCCTTATCCGAGAAGGATTCTGCACGGTTTCAGAAAATTTTGCGTAGAGCACGAAATCAATTTTGAAATCCTGAGTGAGGTTTATGACGATATGATTTTAAAAAAAGGAGATTTATTTATTACCATCGAAGAATCTGATCTTGTTAATCTTGTAAAGCAAATTCGCGACACAGAGCTTTCTTTAGGAAAAGATATTGGGGTCATTTCTTATAACGATACGCCTTTAAAAGAACTTCTTGGAATAACCGTTATGTCGACCGATTTTAATGTTATGGGCGAAACCGCTGCCCGAATGATTCTTAATAAAGAGAAAGGTCAGGTAAAAGTTCCTTTTAACTTTATTGATCGAAATTCAATCTAAGGAACAAAGGCTCAAAGTGACAAAGGTGCAGAGTAATTCTTTGCAAAAAAATCATAAAAAAACCTCGTTTAAATACTTAAACGAGGTTGTATTTTCTAAAATAAAAAAATACTATTTTTTAGATTCTTCGATAGAAACTTTTCTGAACTCTTTTAAAAGTTTTTCTAGTTCCAGAGTTGATTTACGTGCTCTTGCTCCAGCAGCTTTAATACCTTTTTCAGTTAGAGATTCAGCTTCTGTTTTGAATGTTTCAATTTCGGCGTTGATTTTTAC
>SEBM01000601.1 GCA_004296145.1 Flavobacterium sp. | reverse complement strand
GTTTTAAATTGTGGTGGAAAACAACTTATAACTAAAAATTGATTCTAGTCTTTAAAAACAGAATCAAAACCATTTAATTTTAATTTTTCAAGTATTTTTTCTACTTCAAGACTGTTATAAATATTTGATTTTCTTAATCTTAAACAAAACCGAACTATGAGGTTGTAATTCTGCTGCAATTTCGCTTGACGAAACTATAGATTTTTCTCCTGTCCATAAGTTGGTTACTTCTAATTTTCCTGAAAGATTTAAGTCAGAAACATTTACGGCTACCTTTTCTGATTTTGCATCTGAAATATTAAATAATGCCAAATAGATACTTCCGTCTTTTGCGTTTATTGAAGTCACAGCAATTTTTCCTTCTTTTTGGAAAAGCTGTTTTACGGCTGTACTTTCGTTATGCATTTTCACCACTTCTTTATTTGTCAATAATGATAATGTAAAAGCATCGTTGCTTGGCAAATCGCCACCAAAAAACAGTGGTGATTTAAAGATATTAAAAAACGTAATCAAAGTATATTGTTCGTCTTTTGTTAAACGTGTCATGCGGTCTTCGCCACGTTCGCCTCTTACCGAAATTCTTCCCAACGGAATCATATCGCAGTCCGGCCAGGTTCCCGGAGCAATATACGGATACCATTTTTGAGCAACGTCCATTAAGTGCGTGATGTGCGGCCACGTATCCCAAACATCATCTACCATTCTCCACATATTGGCGTGCGTGGTGACGTGTGGTGCGGCTTCTATTGGTGTTTCACCAGGTGAAGTGCTTAAAACAATTTTGCGTCCGCAGTTGTCGATTGCGTTTCTAATTAAATTGATTTCGCCTTCGTGATATGGTCTTGATAAATCATCAATTTTAATAAAATCTACGCCCCATTGCGCATACAATTCAAAAATAGAATTGTAATATTCCTGCGCTCCGGGTTTGTCTGCCAAAACGGTGTAATTGTCTTTTAACCATTCGCATTGCATTGCTGTAGTATAAATTTGATCTGCTGTAATTCCGTTTGCGCCTTTAATTGGCATTTTGTCCTCAACTGCTTTTTTCGGAATTCCGCGCATAATGTGAATTCCGAATTTTAATCCTTTTTTATGAATGTAATCCGCTAAAGGTTTAAATCCCTGTCCGTCTTTTGCTGATGGAAAACGATTTACAGCCGGCAAATATCTTCCGTACTGATCAATCACATATCTTGGATTTGTTTGATTGTAACCTCCTGCTTTGTCATTTTCTACAAACCATCTGATATCAACAACGATATATTCCCAACCGTATTTTTTGAGCTCTTTTGCCATATAATCGGCATTGGCTTTTACTTCGTGTTCTTCAACCGTTGGTCCGTAGCAATCCCAGCTATTCCAGCCCATTGGCGGAGTTTGTGCCCATTGTTTGAATTCTTCTTTTGCAGGTTTTTTGGTTTGTGCGGTTGATGTAGCAGAAAGGAAAATTGCTCCTATTGCTATAGTTAGTAAGTTTTGTAGTTTCATTGCAAATAATTATGTGTTATTTTTACACTTTAAATGTAATGAATTTATTATTATGAAAAGTAAAAGCCTCAAATACAGTTGCATTTGAGGCCTAAAATATATTCTAATCAATTTTATTTAATCATGAATTCTCTAATTGCAGCATCTGAAATCTGCGGATTTGCTCCCGGCGATCCTGCTACTAAAGCACCAACTGCACAAGCATAATCGATTGAATCCTGAGGCTCTTTTCCTGAAAGCAATGAAGTGATCAAAGTTGCTAAAAAAGAATCGCCCGCTCCTACTGTATCAATAACTTTTACGGGATAACCTTCATTTTCATAGACATTTCCTTTCCAGTATAATAAAGCACCATCTTTTCCTCTCGTTACACACATAGAATCCGTTTTGGTTTCTGATGCTATAAATTCGATATTTTCACTAATATTTTTATAAGGTGATTTTAGGGCTGAAGCTATTTCGAGTATTTCTTCGTCATTAAACTTAATAAAATCAGCCGATTTCATTAGTTTTTCGAGAAGTTCATAAGTGTAGTGAGGTTTTCTAAGATTGACGTCAAAGACCTTGTAAACATTCGTTTTAAGAAGCTCCTCCAATGTTTCTCTTGAAACCTGATCTCTGCAAACCAGACTTCCGTATATTAAAATATCAGCTTCTTTAATTAATGATTTTGCAGCATCATTCAATATAATTTTATCCCAGGCTGACGGATATTGTATTTCATAACTTGCTGATCCGTTTTTATCTAAAGTTACCTGAACTAATCCGGTTGGAAATTCATCTGAGATTGTAATAGCAGAAGTTTCAAGCCCTAGATTTTTAACGGAATCAATAATCGCTTTTCCGTTTTCATCATTTCCGACACAACTAATCATTCCTGCGTCGCAGCCCAGACTTTTCATTCGAAGCGCGACGTTTAAAGGTGCGCCGCCAATTTTCTTTTCATTACCAAAAACATCCCAGAGCACTTCTCCATAAGCA
>SEBM01000600.1 GCA_004296145.1 Flavobacterium sp. | reverse complement strand
CAGCCCACCGCTTTAAGTAGTGGGCTGTTTCTTTAATTGACCGATACGGTTACAGTTTCAAAGCATCCTTTTTAACGGCTATCGCTGATAGTTGTCTTCCAACACCTTGATAATATCACTTTCTCGAAAAAGGATTTTCCGTTCGAGTTTGATAAAAGGTATCAGTCCGTCATCTCTGTACTGTTGCAACGTCCGTTTGCTGATATGCAACATCTCGCAAACCTGTTCGCCTGACAGATAAATTTCCCCTTGCAATAAAGGGTGGAAATATTCTCTGATATACAGCAGTTCATTTTTGATGCCTACCACCGCTTCGAGCAGGGCAAGCATATCTTCGTCTGAATTTCCAATCTGTTTCATCTGTTCTTTTATTTGTTTTGTAATGGTCAGATGTAGCCTTTCAGGGTTCATTTCTTTTGCTTTTTTAATGGTCGCTCTCCCTGTATAAGTAACTCCACTTTGGATAATCTGAAATACGTCTTCCGATTGATTTGCGTTGCCCCAAGAATACCTTTTGCCCTGTACGTCTGCAACATTCTTTTGCTGATATTAGTTGGCACGCTTCCTGTTGGTCGAGCAATTTTGTTGCCTGTTGCAATGCTTTGTAGGGGGCAGTCATTTCCGCTATCAAATTGGAAACGCCCTTTACTTCCCTATGCAATGCTTTCAAAATCTGAATGTCTAAAACTGTTATTTCCATATCTACATCATTTAAACCTCGAAAATAAAAGCTATTCACATAGGTTATTGCAATGTTGCATCCAGTGGCGGTATTTGGAATTCAGTTGCCAAATACTGTATTATAACGCCATTTTTAGACCTTTAAAATAACTTCTTGTCTTATGAAAAGCATCACAAAAGGGAAATATTTATACCTTGTAGTTTTATTTGAAAATTATGTTAGAAAACTTACCTATATACATTTATTTGACCTTCGGACTTACGACGGTTGTAACATTTTTTTTATTCTGTTGGATTATTAAGACTTCAAAATCTCTAACTACACGAAAAAATTCGACTATAATCATTTTCAGTTTGATAATATGGTTAGCTATCCAAGCCGTTTTGACATTAAAAAATGTTTATAATTCGGATACAAATTCATTTCCACCTCAAATATTGTTGTTTGGCATTTTACCAACGCTCTTCACAATTATTGTTTTGTTCTCAATGAAAAAGGGACGACAATTTATTGATAACCTTTCCTTGACAAAAATTACCTATTTGAATATCGTCAGAATTCCTGTCGAAATTGTGCTGTTTTGGCTTTTTCTAAACAAGGCTATTCCCGAATTAATGACTTTCGAGGGAAGAAATTTTGATATTATAGCAGGTGTAACTGCACCAATAGTTGCATATTTTGGATTAGTAAATGGGCAGATTCACCGTAAGACTGTTTTGGTTTGGAACTTTATCTGTCTTGGTCTTCTGATTAATATTGTTTTAAATGCTTTTTTCTCCACACCCTCTCCTGTACAAAAATTCGCCTTTGAACAACCTAACATCGCTATCTTGAATTTTCCGTTTAGTTGGTTGCCAACATTTATAGTACCCATTGTCTTATTTGGGCATTTGGTTTCTATAAAACAATTATTGAAGCGTTAAACCATTTCCAAAAAAGAACAAAAAGGTAGCAAAGGTAAGGCAGACAGCCACCGCACCGCCCACCCAAAAGCTTACGGCATAATGTCATGGCAAAAAAAGGTGGCTTCGCTAAGTTGTTGTGTTGCCCTGCCACCCTTCGGGACTTATTCCGTTTCCTTTTGGTTTTACCGCTTGTTCGCCTTGTTAAAATGGCTTTCTTTTTTTTCTGTTTTTTTGTTTTGGAAAATATTTTTGAGAGGGAGTTTCAGGACTATAATCAGCAGATGCAGGATACCCTTGTGTCTGTGGTTCGGGATAGCCCGATTTCTTTTTCTTGACAAGTTGCAGAGCAAGAAAAAGAAGCAAAAATAACACTGCTCTATTGATATTGGATTTTATGATTTTTAACCTATCGTATCGGTATGTATAAATAAAGACAGGTTGAGAAAATCAACCTGCCTGATAATAATTTTTAGTATCTGGATGTCCCTAAATATTTTTGTAGTTTATATCCAATGGTAAGGTTTATCCTTACGATTCAGGTAACAATACATTTCTTCTTTTTTTATCTCAGGAAAGAATTTCAGAGCTTTATCAATCGCATAGTTGGGTAGGAAGTTAATTTCATCACGAATAGCCTTAACTACTTTATTGTAGCCGTAAAAACGGATAATTTCGCCTATTTCTTTTTGTCCGCCACGTTCTATGATACGGGCTATAACCATTTTATAGGCTTCCCATTCAATTTCATCATACCTGAAATCCCAAAAGAATTTAGGGTGCAGATCTGGTCTGTTTATAATAATTTTTTCCATATCTTTTGATTATTTGCGGATACACAAATATACTGATTTTCAAGATAATTACCTTCTAAGCTTTGGTTTTTTTGTTGTTTTTGGC
>SEBM01000084.1 GCA_004296145.1 Flavobacterium sp. | reverse complement strand
GTACGCTTTCACTTTTAAATATTTTAAAAACAATCTTTTTCTTGATGCCGGACTTTCAAAAAAAGAAGATATTGCAGCAACGGAAAATCTTTCCTGGTTAAACCAATTTGGAATTTTAGGAACATTTCTTAAAAATGATATTAAACTCATAAAAAGAAATAAAAGATCTAAAATGACCATTTTCATGAGTATCATGTTTTTGTTTTATGGACTTTTGTTTTTTTCAGGTGGCATAGAAACATATAATAATCCAACGATGCATATTTTCGGGGCTATATTTGTTTCAGGAGGGTTTTTATTTACTTTCGGACAGTTTGTACCAAGTTGGGACAGTTCTTATTACCAACTTATGATGACCCAAAACATTCCATACAGAGGCTATATTACCTCAAAATGGTGGCTGATAGTTATTGCGACTGTTATATCTACAATTATAGCATCCTTTTATATTTATTTCGGATTACAGTATTATATCATAATTCTTGTAGGTGCAATTTATAATATTGGTGTCAATTCGCATTTGGTTCTTTTGGGCGGAGCTTATACAAAAACACCAGTTGATTTATCATCGGCCAGTGGTGCTTTTGGCGATAAGAAAGCCTTCAATGTAAATGTAATGTTGCTTACGATTCCTAAGCTGTTACTTCCGGTAGTTTTATATTGGATTGGTTTTAAAATTAATGGTTCAAACCTTGGTTTAGCATTCGTTGCTCTGGCAGGAGTTACCGGTTTTGTATTAAGAAGCAAAGTATTTTCATTAATTGAAAAAAGATATAAAGTAGAAAAATATAGTACCATAAGCGCTTACAAACAAAAAAACTAATTAGATAATTTGCCAATTTGAGAATTAGATAATTCTTTCTTTTTAAATCTAAAATCTAAAATTTAAAATGATACAAGTAAATCAGCTTTCAAAAAAATATAACGAAACAACAGTTTTAAATATTGATAGTCTTGAAATTCCAAAAGGACAAAGTTTTGGATTGGTTGGAAATAACGGAGCAGGAAAAACAACATTTTTCAGTTTGCTTTTAGACTTGATTCAGCCTTCGACAGGAAACATTACAAGTAATGATATTCAGGTAAATACAAATGAAAACTGGAAATCTTTTACTGGTTCTTTTTTAGACGAAAGTTTCCTTATCGGATATTTGACTCCAGAAGAATATTTTTATTTTATCGGAGATTTGCGTCATCAGAACAAAGCAGATGTCGATGCTCTACTGGCAAAACATGAAGAGTTTTTTAATGGAGAAATTCTAAAAAATAAAAAGTACCTGAGAGATCTGTCTAAAGGAAATCAAAAGAAAGTCGGCATAATTGCAACACTTATCGGCAATCCTGAAGTTGTTGTTTTAGACGAACCATTTGCCAATCTTGATCCGACAACCGTTAGCCGATTAAAGAAAATCATCAAAGAACTCGCCGAAAACCCAAATGTTACAGTTCTGGTTTCCAGTCATGATTTGCAGCATACGGTAGAAGTTTGTGACCGAATTGTAGCACTGAATAAAGGCGAAATTGTAAAAGATATTCAGACCTCAAAAGAAACGTTGCACGAACTGGAATTGTTTTTTTCAGTTTAAGTTTCTATATTACAAAAAGAAGCGTATTTTTACAAGTCATTATACTAAAAATCTTATTTTGCAGTTAAATGACTTAAACTCTTTCTATTGAAAAAGATTACTCTAAAATATAGTTTTTTCATTGTGTTTTTCTTTCTTTTGATAGCTTGTTCTACCAAAAAAAACACATTTTTGTCGCGTAATTCACATGCGTTAAGTACAAAGTATAATATTTTGTATAACGGTGGTATTGGGTTAGACAAAGGTTTAAAGTCAATTCAGGGTAATGATCAGGATAATTTCTGGAAAACATTGCCGATTGAAAAAATGCAGTTCGATGAAAGTTTTGCTGACGAAAACAAAGCAAAAAATCCTGATTTTGAAAAAGCAGAAACCAAAGCCACAAAAGCCATTCAGAAACACTCCATGAATATTGGCGGCCGTGAAAAAAACTACCAGATAGACGAAGCTTATTTAATGCTCGGAAAAGCCAGATATTATGATCAGCGTTTTATTCCGGCCCTGGAAGCATTCAACTATATTCTGTACAAATATCCAAACAGCAGTAACATTTATACAGCAAAAATCTGGCGCGAAAAAACCAATATGCGTTTAGGAAATGATGCTATCGTTATTAAAAACATCAACCTTTTATTAAAAAAAACAGATCTGGACAAGCAGACTTTTTCTGATGCAAATGCTTTGTTGTCTGAAGCTTTTATAAACTTAGAAGAAAAAGACAGTGCAGTTGCCAAGTTAAGAATTGCCGAAGAATTTAGTCGTGTAAACGAAGATAAAGCCCGATACCGTTTTATTTTAGGACAAATGTATCAGGAGCAGGGAAAAAAAGACAGTGCAATTTATTATTACGATGGAGTTATCGATATGAATCGAAAAGCCGACCGAAAATATATGATGCACGCTTACGCGAAAAAAGCACAGTTGTATGATTATGAAAATGGTAATGATACCATATTTTTAAAAACCTACAACAAGCTCACTGCAGATCGTGAGAACAGACCTTATTATGATGTTTTGTTTTATGAAATGGGCGTTTTTTATGACAAAAAGAAAGACAAGGAAAATGCTCTGAAATTTTATAATAAATCATTGGCCAGAAAACCAAAAGACCCTTATTTGGCCGCATCAACGTACCGTAATGTTGGTAACATGTATTTTAAAGAGACAAATTATTCCATGGCTGCCAAATATTATGACAGTACATTAGTAAAATTAGATCCAAAAACCAGAGAATTTGCTTTTATAGAAAAAAACAGAAAAAACCTTGATGACGTTATAAAATATGAAGCAATTGCAAAACGCAATGACAGTATTATAATGGTTTATGGTTTGCCGGCTCCCGAAAGAAAACTTTACTTTGAAAATTATATAACAGAATTAAAAAAGAAAGACGAAGCCAAACGTATCATTGAAGAAAAGCAAAAAGAAAAACTGGCAAATATTGAACGAAATACAAAAGCCGACGACGGACCTGTTGCTGTAAATCCGCAATCACAGCCTGGTGGTGCTCCGGGAATTGGAGCTTTTAATCCCCCAACAGGAAATGATCCTGTAAGTACATTTTATTTTTATAACCCGACAACAGTTGCTTATGGTAAACTGCAGTTCAAAAAAACGTGGGGTAACAGAGCTTTAGGAGGTTATTGGAGAATGGCTTCTGCCAAAATTGCAAACGACGATGCCTTATTAAAAGATGCTGCTATGAATCAGGATTCTTTAAACATTGTCAAAGATTCGGTAGTTATAGAAAAATACACCACGGCATTTTACGAAAAACAACTTCCGACTGCACAAACAGCAATGGACAGTATTGGTAAAGAGCGCAATTTTGCTTATTATCAGTTAGGACTTATTTATAAAGAAAAGTTTAAAGAAAATAAACTGGCAAGTGATAAACTAGAGCAGTTATTAAAAAACAATCCCGAAGAAAAACTGGTTTTACCGGCCATGTACAATTTGTATAAAATTTATGAAATTACAGATCCGGCAAAAGCACAGGCTATAAAAGCAAATATTACAGCAACATATCCAAATTCGAGATATGCTCAAATTCTAAACAATACCAACAGTGAAGATCTGGCTTCTCCGGAAAAGGAATATCAAAAATGGTATAAGCTGTTTCAGGAAGAACAATTTAATACCATTTTGGATAATATTGATAATTTAATCAATCAGTATTCAGGCGACGAAATTGTTTCTAAATATGAATTATTAAAAGCCAATACTTTAGGAAAAGTAAATGGTTTGGCGGCTTATAAAAAAGGTTTAGAAGCAGTTGCAGACAATTACCCAAACAGTACTGAGGGTAAAAATGCACGCGAACTTTTGGAGAAACAAGTTCCTGTTTTAGAACGACTTAGTTTTACTACAGCAGACAATAAAAGCTGGAAAATTTTGTATCCGGTTTCTAATACCGATACAAAATCGGTTAAAAAAATAGAAGAAGCAATTAGAGTCTTTTTATTAGTTGAAAATTATGAGAGGTTAACAACTTCTTTTGATAAGTACAATAAAACTGACAGTTTTGTAGTTATACATGGATTAAAATCTGAAGCTTACGCGAATGATATTGTCGGTGTATTTAGAGATGATAAAAAATATAAAATCTCAAATCAGGCGATTATCATTTCCGGAGAAAACTATAAAATCGTTCAAATCAAGAAAAATCTTGATGCCTACTTAGCCCCCAAAAACCCATAATATAATGTTTGACAAAGTTAAAAAACCAGGTACTGAACTATTAGGAAAAACAAATCGAATTGTAGAAGGAACATCAATTGTTGGAGACATTGTCTCTAAAGCCGATTTTAGATTAGATGGTGAACTAATAGGAAATTTCACTTCACAAGGCAAGCTCGTAATCGGAGGAAAAGGCAGTGTGAAAGGAGAGATAATTTGCAACAATGCCGATATCGAAGGAGAATTTCACGGAAAAATAAAAGTACTGGAAATCCTTAATATAAAGGCCACCGCAAAAATACACGGCGAAGTTCTGGTCGGAAAACTTTCGATCGAACCCGGAGCTGAGTTTACAGCAACCTGTACCATGATTACTACTTCGAAAGAAATCCCAGAAGAAAAAAATGGAAAAAGAACCGAACAAAAACCAACGGAATAAATGGATCGCACTCATTAATATTCCGATACAAATGGGTGCTATTATTTTTCTGTTTTCTTATTTAGGAAGCTGGCTGGATGAAAATCATCCAAGCGAAAAAGTATACTATAATAAGATATTGGTTATGGTTGGTGTTGCACTTGCCTTATACAATGTAATCCGTCAGGTAAACGAAATCAATAAAACTAAGTAATCTAAGTTTTAAAAACACCTTGAAATAAATATTGCATCTTTGCAGAAAATTATTCAAAATGTTTTTAAAAGATTTCAGGCTTATTCTTCATTTATATATTATTGCCATTGCTACCTATATAGTACATAAGGGAGCTTTTTTTGTTTTTGAGGTTGACAACCTTAACTTTCATTACAGTATTGAATTTTTATATTTGATCTTTTTACTATTTGCTACAATAGTATTGACAATTGTAATAGGGTTTAAAAAAGACAAATTTGATAGCATCGGAATGTTTTTTATGTTGGGAACTTTTATTCAAATGTTTTTAGCTTATATACTTTTGCGGCCTATTTTATCAGACACAATTCACAACATCCGTTTTGAAAAAATCAATTTTTTTATAACATTTATTTTGTTTTTGTTATTTCAGACGGTTTTAACTGTCCGATTATTAAATGAAAAGCGTTAAATTAGCGATTCTGTAAAATAAGGTTTAAAAATAATTTTTCATATCCTTTTGGATATTAATAAAAAATGTACCTTTGCACCAAATTTTAGAAACGTAAAAAATAAGATTTATCCACAGTTATGGTGATTTCAAACAAACCAGTCAGATTTATTCTTGCAGCTTTAGTAGCTTGTCTTCCACTTATGGGCTTTTCAAATACTGAAAAAGACTCAGCGCATGTTCCAACTGAAGAAGCTCATGGAGCTGTTTCAGAAGGTCATCATGAAGCTGAGCCAACAGATGTTAAATCTAAGATTAAAGCATTTATTGGACACCACGTTTTAGACTCACATGATTTTACTTTAACACAAGATGATGAAACTGGAAAATATTATGGTTTTCCATTACCTGTTATTATCTGGGATAATGGTTTACATATTTTTTCTTCTTCTAAATTCAACCACGGTCACACTGTAGCAGAATCAAACGGAAGCTACTACGCGATTAATCACCATGATGGTAAAATCTACAGAACAGATGCTTCTGGAGAAATTAAAGAAAATGAAAAAACAGGACATCCTGAAAATGTTCGTCCTATAGACTTTTCTATTACTAAAACGGTAGTTTCAATTTTTGCAGCTGCGTTATTAATGTTCTTAGTATTTTCAAGCTTAGCAAAATCATATGCTAAAAACGGAGGAATTGCTTCTGGAGTAGGTAGAATTTTTGAACCACTTGTAGTTTATATTCGTGACGAAGTTGCTATTCCTAATATAGGAGAGAAACACTATAAAAAATACATGAGTTATTTATTGACAATCTTTTTCTTTGTATTGTTCTTAAATATCTTCGGATTAACACCACTTGGAATTAATGCTACAGGTAACTTAACAATTACTTTTTCTTTAGCAATCCTTACTTTCTTAATCACAAACTTATCAGCTAATAAAAATTATTGGGGTCACATTTTCTGGATGCCGGGAGTGCCAAAACCAATGAGAATTATTTTGGCACCAATAGAATTGTTAGGAGTTTTCATCAAACCGTTTTCATTAATGATTCGTTTGTATGCTAACATCTTTGCAGGTCATATCGTTTTAATGAGTATTATCGGTTTAATGTTTATCTTTAAAAGCTGGATTGGAAGCAGTCTTTCTTTTGGATTATCATTTGTACTTTCTATACTAGAAATTTTAGTTGCCTTTTTACAAGCCTATATTTTTACAATGCTGTCTGCACTTTATTTTGGTTCAGCAGTAGAAGAGCACCATCACGAAGAAGGAGCTCATCATTAAAATTTAGATTTTTAAGTATAGACTTTAGATTGAAAAATCTGAAATCTAACATCTGAAATCTAAAATAAAATTTGAATGTTTAATTTTTAATATATTTATTATGGTAATTCCAAATATCGTTGGAGCAGGATTAATTGTAATCGGAGCAGCATTAGGAATTGGTAGAATCGGTGGTTCAGCAATGGACGCTATCGCTCGCCAACCAGAAGCTTCTGGAAAAATCCAAACAGCTATGCTTATTGCAGCTGCACTTATTGAAGGTATTGGTTTCGCTGCGTTATTCGCTGCTTAATTAAAACACAAAAAACAATAGTTGCAACGGTTGGTTGTAACTATTGTTTTAAAATTAAAACATTACAAATTGCATTATAAAGCAATTTAAAAAAGACATAAATTAAAATCTATAATCATAAATAATGGATAAGTTAATAAATCAGTTTGAGTTCGGTTTGTTCTTTTGGCAAATATTAATATTTGTTGGATTAATACTTTTGTTGAAAAAATTCGCTTGGAAACCAATTCTTGATGCAGTAAATGATAGAGAACAAGGTATTAAAGATGCGTTACTTTCTGCTGAAAATGCAAGACAGGAAATGCAAAATTTGCAAGCTGACAACCAAAGAATTTTGAATGAAGCACGTGCTGAGCGTGACGCTATGCTAAAAGAGGCTCGCGAAATGAAAGAGAAAATGATTGCTGATTCTAAACACGAAGCACAAGAGCAAGGTCTAAAAATGATCGAGCAAGCTAAAGCTGCTATCGAAAGCGAAAAAAATGCTGCAATGGCAGAATTGAAATCTCAGGTTTCAACTTTATCATTAAGCATTGCTGAAAAATTATTGAAAGAAGAATTATCTAACAAAGAATCTCAAACTAAATTAGTTGAGAAAATGTTAGGTGACGTAAAGTTAAACTAAGATTATGGCAAGTACAAGAGCAGCAATTCGTTATGCGAAAGCAATTTTAGACTTAGCAAACTCTAAAGGTGTTGCCGAAGCTGTAAATAACGATATGAAATCAATTGCTTCTGCAATTGAGAACAATCAGGAATTAAGCACATTTATTCAAAACCCAACTACAAAAGTTGAAGTTAAAGAAAGTGCTTTATTAGAAGTTTTTGCAAATGTAAATGGTGTAACAAAAGGTTTATTTCATTTATTATTTGAAAACAAAAGATTTGAAATTCTGGATGCAATTGCAGTAGAATATTCTAAAGTTTTTGATCAAAGTAATGGAATTGAAATAGCAAAAGTTACTACAGCAATTGCTATGGATGCAGATTTAGAAGCTAAAGTTTTGGCAAAAATTGCAACATTATCAGACAAAAAGATTACAATTGAGAATATAGTAGATCCTTCAATTATTGGTGGATTTATTTTAAGAATAGGTGACAAGCAATACAATGCTTCTGTTGCAAACAGATTACAAGTATTAAAGAGAGAGTTAAGTAATTAGTTTTTATAACACAAAAAGTGTCTAAATTATAAATTAAGATGGCGGAAATCAAACCTGCTGAAATTTCAGCAATATTAAGAAAGCAAGTAGAAGGTTTTGAATCTGGTGCTACGCTAGAGGAAGTAGGAACAGTACTTCAAGTTGGAGACGGTATTGCTCGTGTTTACGGGCTATCTAATGTACAATATGGTGAGTTAGTAGAATTTGATAACGGTATGGAAGGTATCGTATTGAATCTTGAAGAGGATAATGTTGGGGTTGTACTTTTAGGACCATCAACAGGAATTAAAGAAGGATCTACAGCAAAAAGAACTCAACGTATTGCTTCTCTTAAAGTAGGTGAACAAATGGTAGGACGTGTAGTAAACACTCTTGGTTTTCCAATTGATGGAAAAGGACCAATCGGTGGTGACTTATATGAAATGCCGTTAGAAAGAAAAGCTCCTGGAGTTATCTTCCGTCAGCCAGTTACTGAGCCATTACAAACAGGAGTTAAAGCAGTTGATGCTATGATTCCGGTTGGACGTGGACAACGTGAGCTTGTAATTGGTGACCGTCAAACAGGTAAATCAACTGTTTGTATCGATACAATCTTAAATCAAAAAGAATTTTACGATGCAGGAAAACCTGTATTCTGTATATATGTTGCAATTGGACAAAAAGCTTCAACTGTAGCAGGAATCGCAAAAATGTTAGAAGAAAAAGGTGCAATGGCTTATACAGTTATTGTTGCAGCTAATGCTTCTGACCCAGCTCCAATGCAAGTTTATGCTCCATTCGCTGGTGCTGCAATTGGAGAATATTTCAGAGATTCTGGTCGTCCGGCTCTTATCGTTTATGATGATTTATCTAAACAAGCTGTTGCTTACCGTGAGGTTTCTCTTTTATTAAGAAGACCACCGGGACGTGAGGCTTACCCTGGAGACGTTTTCTACTTACACTCTCGTTTATTAGAGCGTGCTTGTAAGGTAATTGCTGATGATGGAATTGCTAAAAACATGAACGATTTACCAGAGTCTATCAAGTCTATCGTAAAAGGTGGTGGTTCATTAACTGCTTTACCAATTATCGAAACTCAGGCTGGTGACGTTTCTGCATATATCCCAACAAACGTAATTTCTATTACAGATGGTCAGATTTTCCTTGATGGAGATTTGTTCAACTCTGGAGTTCGTCCTGCTATCAACGTAGGTATCTCAGTATCTCGTGTTGGAGGTAATGCACAGATTAAATCAATGAAAAAAGTTTCTGGAACTTTAAAATTAGACCAGGCTCAATTCCGTGAATTAGAAGCTTTCGCTAAATTTGGTTCTGATTTGGATTCTGTTACTTTAAACGTAATTGAAAAAGGAAGAAGAAACGTTGAAATCTTGAAACAAGGTTTAAATGATCCTTATCCAGTAGAAAATCAGGTAGCTATTATTTATGCAGGTTCTAAAAACTTATTGAGAAATGTTCCTGTAAATAAAGTAAAAGAATTTGAAGCTGATTTTATTGCTTACTTAAACAGCAAACATAAAGATACGCTTAATGCGTTGAAAGCTGGTAAGTTAGATGATAACATTACAGATGTTATTGAAAAAGCAGCAAAAGAAATTTCAGCAAAATATAACTAATAAACAATTAGATAATTAGATAATTAGAAAAATGTCTCCTGACATCTACTAATTATCTAATTGACTAATTATCAAATTTTCTAATTAGAAAAAATGGCAAATTTAAAGGAAATCCGTAATAGAATTACTTCCGTTTCATCGACGATGCAGATTACATCGGCTATGAAAATGGTTTCTGCTGCAAAGCTTAAGAAAGCACAAGATGCGATCACTGCGATGCGCCCTTATGCCGAGAAATTAACAGAGTTGTTACAAAATCTTTCTGCTACACTAGATGGTGAAGTTGGAGGAGATTATACAACTCAACGTGAGGTGAAAAAAGTATTACTTGTAGCAATAACTTCAAACAGAGGTTTATGTGGTGCATTTAATACCAATGTAATCAAAGAAATTAAAAACCGTACTCAGTTTTATGCAGGAAAACAAGTAGATGTTTTTCCTATTGGTAAAAAAGGAAACGATGTTTTAGCTAAAACTCACAAAGTTCACGGTCATCATAATGCAATTTTTGATCATTTAACTTTTGATAATGTTGCTGGAATTGCTGATAATTTAACTGAGAAATTCTTATCTGGTGAGTATGATAAAATTGAATTGATTTACAATCAATTTAAAAATGCTGCAACTCAAATCGTTCAGGTTGAGCAATTTTTACCTTTAGCTCCAATTACATCAGATAAACCGGTTACTGCAGGTGATTATATTTTCGAACCTTCAAAAGAAGAAATTGTATTGGCATTGATTCCAAAATCATTGAAAACACAATTGTATAAAGGTATTCGCGATTCTTATGCTTCAGAGCACGGAGCGCGTATGACTGCTATGCACAAAGCAACTGATAATGCTACTGAATTGAGAAATCAATTGAAATTGACTTACAATAAAGCACGTCAGGCTGCCATTACTAATGAGATCCTTGAGATTGTTGGTGGAGCAGAAGCTTTGAATGGATAATAATTTATTGAATGAATATAAAAAAAGGGTCAACTGAAAAGTTGACCCTTTTTTATTTATATAGTTTTTTAAGAATTTTTGAAGATTTTAAAATGGTGATTCTCGATTAATTCAGAAACCGAGAATCAATACCATTTTAAGATTTATTGGCAGATCGTAGACACCTGCATTGCTTTGTCTTTTATGGGAACAAACTAGCTTTATTAGTCCCAATGCTCTGTTTTTTTGAGGGTTACATTTCAGCAGAATCAATCCCTTGTGCTTTGTCTTTTATGGGAACAAACTAGCTTTATTA
The DNA here is from genome assembly GCA_004296145.1 of Flavobacterium sp. Taxonomy (GTDB): domain Bacteria; phylum Bacteroidota; class Bacteroidia; order Flavobacteriales; family Flavobacteriaceae; genus Flavobacterium. The sequence continues at coordinate 318 of SEBM01000084.1, read as the reverse complement.
GTCCCAGTGCTCTGTTTTTTTAGGGTTACATTACAGCAGAATCAATCCCTTATGCTTTGTCTTTTGTGGGAACAAACAAGCTTTATTAGTCCCAGTGCTTCCTTTTTTATAAGGGTTGTATTTAGCTTTCTCAATCCCTGTGAAGCAAATTTAAGAAGAGTTTAAGAAAAAAATCTTACATAATTTTTGGCAATTATTTACATATTTCACATGTTTGCATTTAAAAGCCCTAATTTGTTGATACTTAGACTATTTGTTTTGTGTAACAAATGACAATTAAATGTATCTAATTAAATTATGTTAAATTAAGAACAAAAC
>SEBM01000083.1 GCA_004296145.1 Flavobacterium sp. | reverse complement strand
TGCTAATGGCCAACATCTGGTAAGCACGCAGTAGTTCTGCAAAGCAGACGGCAACATGTCTCAACAAGGTCTGTTGTCTTGCAATTCGACAAAGTCCGTGGCACTCAAGGATCGGTCAAACTCATGTGTGCGCCACTGCGCTTGTACGGTAAAGCAGCACCGCACATACGCACTCAGCACTGCAGACTCGCCTAAATCATGTTCGCAGCATAGCAATTTATCGTGCATGTGCAGGAGATGATGCAGATTTAACAGTTTGTGATATTACAAATCCATCAAGTCAGACAATAAACTTATTCGGGGCGTTAAACGGAACTCCAACACCAGGCGGAATATGGTCTGATGATGACAGTTCTGGAGGCTTAAATGTTGCAACTGGTGTTTTGAATGCACAATTAATTCGCCAGAGCGGTATTTTTCATTACACCTACACAGTAACAGGTGTAGCGGGGTGTACAGATAATTCTGCGGAAGTAACTGTTACGATAGGAGGCTATTCAGGGGTTACTTCACCAAATGTGTCTGTTTGTAGCTCAGTCAAAAGTTTTAATCTTTTTCAGGCTTTTAGCGGTCTTAGTTTAGCACCGCAATCTAATGGTCAATGGCATAATGATACAAACAATGTAGATGTACGCAATGTTATCAATGTTGATGGAGTAGAAGGTACTTATCAATTTACTTATACAATGCCAGCAATAGGTACTTGTCCGGCAGTGTCTTCGACAGCAGTAATAACTATTTTCAAAGCACCTGAATCAGGCGTTGCAAAAGATTTACTTTTATGTGCCAGTAATGGTTTATCAGGCTACACAAATTATGATTTGTTTTCGGCACTTTCCGGACAAGATTCAGGTGGTGTTTGGAGAGATGTAAATGCAAGATCAACAGGTGAATTAACAAGTTTAGGTGACCACGTTATTGATGTGCAAAAGATATATGACAGATTTGGTCAGGGCGATTTTTACTTCACTTATACGGTAGCATCTACTAATCCGATTTGTCAGGACGTACAGTCAACAGTAAGAGTTCATCTTGAAGATAAGCTTGATTTTACAGGAGCTACTATGAAAGTAAATGATGATATCTGTGAGACTGAAATTCCAAACGCAACTTACTCTGTAAGAATTAATAAAGGACCTGCAGCAATACCAAACGGATCTTATTATGTTACTTTTAGAGTATCAGGACCAAATGGTGGTACAGAAAGAATAACAGCAACTTTTAATAATGGTGTTATATCATTTTTTATAAGGCCGGATTACTTTCAGCAGGCCGGAATTTTCAATGTAAATATTTTGAGTATAATCCCTACTAACAGTGCTGGTATATGTAATAATATAATTAATAACCTGTCAGATGATTTAATTATTTATGCCATTCCAGACTTAGCCGGAGCCCAAATTCCAGAGTCTCATTTCTGTCAAAATGCCGACGCTTTGGTACAAATATCAAATGCAACTAAGGTAACAAATGGTACGTACGAAATTCGTTATAATCTTTCAGGAGCTAATACTGTTTTTAATCAGGTAGCTCAGGCTACATTTTCAGGAGGCAATGCCAGTTTTACTGTTCCTGCCATATTTAATACAAATACTGGTACGACACAAATTTTAATTACGACAATAACACATGTCGCTTCAAGATGTGGTAATACGGCTAATCTCACAGGAAATTTAATTATAGATCCGTTGCCGGATTTATCCAGTTTGATCATTCGCGCAAATGATATTTGCACTGATGGTGTTGTAACAGCAGTTGTTTCAGGGTTTAAAAATTTGACAGATGTAACATTGTCTTATACTCTTTCAGGAAGTAATGTAGCAGGGGTACAGGTAATTCCTTTAACAATAACAAATAACTCAGCTAGTTTTGTTATTCCTTCAAATCTAATTCCAAATACAGGATCAACAACAATTTCTGTTACAAACCTGGTAAACAATGTTACCAATTGTGGAGTTAATGTTTCAGGTACCACAGATGAATTCGTAATAACTGCTTATCCGGCTGCTCCAGTTGCAGGCAATCAGGAATTTTGTAAAATTGATCAATCCACGATTGCGAATTTAGTTCCAAACGGAAATCAATATAAATGGTACGATTCTGCTACAGCTACAACGCCTTTGGCAGCGACAGAATTACTGACATCCGGAAATTATTATCTAAGAGAAACAACGGGCGGCTGTACATCAGATCCGACAATGATTACAGTTACGATAAATGATACTCCGGCTCCGGTACTAAATCAGGACGGACAAAATTTTTGTGGTTTAGATAATCCAACTATTGCAAATTTATCTAATAATACAAATGAATCAAGTACAATAGTTTGGTATGATGCTCCAAATAATGGAAATCTGTTGCCGTCAACAACTCTTTTGGCTGATAAAGCAAAATATTACGGATTTGATGTCTCAACTGTAACACGTTGTATTTCTTCTGAATACATCGAAGTTGCGGTTTCATTAATAGATTGCGATTCTCCGGAATATACGTTTTTTGTTCCCGATGGATTTTCTCCAAACGGGGATGGAATCAACGATACATTTACGATTCCCGATATTGATTTCCTATATCCAAATTATTCATTAGAAATTTTCAACAGATATGGGAACGGAATGTATAAAGGCTTTAAAAATAAACCAGCCTGGGATGGAATAAATTATGAACAAAGCGGAATTGGTGGCGGAATAGCACCAAACGGAGTATATTTTTATATTCTCTATTTTAATAAAGACAACAGACCTCCTCAACAAGGGCGTCTTTATTTAAATCGATAATTATTTTAATATAAATTCAAATGAAAAAAATACTACTCTATATAACTTTCTTCTTTTATATAATATCAGTTTCTGCGCAGCAAGATCCTGAGTACACACATTATATGTATAATATGAGTGTGGTAAATCCTGCTTATGCAACTGGAACGCCTGCTATGATGAATTTTGGAGCATTGTACAGAACACAATGGGTTGGCGCAGTAGGAGCTCCTAAAACTTTTACTTTTTTTGGTCATACTGCAATTTCGGATAAAGTAGAAGCTGGTCTGTCATTTATATCAGATGATATTGGTGATGGTGCCAAAAAAGAAAATAATATTTATGCTGATTTTGCATACGTTTTACAATTGGGAGGAAAAAACAAGCTATCACTCGGACTTAAAGCCGGAGTATCGTCAATGCAGACTAATTTTAATGGATTTCGTTTTAATGATCCTGCAACTGATTTAGCTTTCTCAGAAAACATAAATATAACAAAACCCAATATAGGTGTAGGAGCTTATTATTTTAGAGATAATTTTTATGCGGGTATATCTGTTCCTAATTTATTGAAATCAAAATATATTGAAGATAAATCGGGAGTGAATGCTTTCGGTTCTGATAATATACACACTTTCCTGACGGCAGGATATGTTTTTCAGGTAAATGATATGTGGAAAGTGAAACCTGCATTTATGACAAAATTTGTAAAAGGCGCGCCTATCTCAATAGATTTGACGGCAAACGTTTTATACAATGAAAAATTTGAACTAGGTGCCGCTTATAGAATAGACGATTCAGTAAGTGCATTATTTAATTTTAATATAACACCAACTTTAAGAGTAGGTTACGCATACGATTATACATTGACAAATTTTGGTCAGTTTAATTCGGGTACACACGAAATCATGCTGTTGTTTGATTTAGATTTATTAGGAAAAGGATATGATAAATCACCAAGATTCTTCTAAAATGAAAAATATGAAAAAACTACTCGTTATTATATTCGTATTTTCAATACAGTTTATAAATGCCCAGGATAAGGATTTAATCAGAGCCAAAAGGTTTTTTGATAAAACATATTATACAGAAGCGATCCTGTTATATGGCAAATTAGCAGAAGAAAAACCATCTCAGGAAGTAATAAAAAATCTGGCCGACTCATATTTTTATACGAACAATCAGGTCAAAGCGCAAATTTATTACAGACAACTATTTCAGAACTATAACAAAGATTTAGATAAAGGATATTATTTCAGATATGCTCAAACTTTAAAAGCAACCAATAATTACGAGGAAGCCAACACTGTCTTGAGGGAATATTATTCTAAGTCTGCCAATGCAGAAGATGTTGCTTATTTTGAAAAACAATTAAAAGAACTCGAAAACGTTTCTGCAATTGGTAATCGTTTCGAAATTAAAAACCTGGCAGTTAATACCGTTAATTCTGAGTTTGGAGCTGTAAAATACAATGATAATCTGGTTTTTGCAGCCGTAAAATTGAAACCCGGTTTGTTTGATAAAAAATACAAATGGGACAACGAAACCTATTTAAATCTGGTTAAAGTACCATTGAAAAACATTAATTCTGCCGATTCTACAGCGCACTATTTTGCCGATGAATTAAAAACAGGAATGCACGAATCTAATGCTGTTTTTACAAAAGACGGTAAAACAATTTATTTTACACGGAATAATTCCAAGAACGGAAAGAAAAAGAAAAACGATCAGAAAATTTCAAACCTTCAGATTTTCAAAGCCGAATTGGTCAATGGAAAATGGACAAACGTAACTTCGCTTCCGTTTAACAGTCCTAATTATTCAACAGAACATCCTGCTTTGAGCACAGATGAAAAAGTATTGTATTTCTCTTCTGATATGCCGGGATCAGTTGGCTCGTTTGATATTTATTCTGTAAATATTAATAAAGGAGCTTTTGAAGCACCAAAAAATTTAGGACCAGTCATTAATACCGATAAAAGAGAACAATTTCCTTTTGTCTCCGCAGATAACAAACTTTATTTTTCTTCTGATGGACATTTAGGTTACGGATCTCTCGATGTTTTTGTTTCTGAAATAAACGGAAATGAGTATTCTAAACCAACAAATATAGGATTACCGTTAAACTCAAATTTAGATGATTTTGCGTTCAATGTAGATTCAGATACAAAAGAAGGTTATTTTGCTTCTAACAGAGATGGAGGAAAAGGAAGCGATGATATCTATCAATTTAAAGAAACAAAAGAGCTAATTGTAGAAGATTGTAAACAATTTATCGCCGGAACAATTACAGATGTTGATACCAAACTTGTTCTGGAAAATGCTACAGTTTTATTGCATGATGCTGATAAAAAGACATTGAATACAATTGTGACTACGGCGGACGGTAAATTTAGTTTCACCGTTGCCTGCGAAAGTTCTTATACTATTGTTGCATTTAAGGAAAAATACACAAACGAATCGAAATCATTTACTTTGGATAAAACCAGAAATGTAACTAATGACGGTTCTTTGGCATTAAAATCTTTAGATGCAATAAAATTAGAAGAAAAGGAAAATGCAGAAAAGAAAAGAAAGCAGGAAATAATTATAGAAGAAGACAATAAGAAGAAAGAAGAATTGGCTATTATTGAATTAAAACAAAAAGAGAAAAAAGCCAAAGATGACGAAATTGTTGCTGCAGACATAAAGAAAAAAGAAAAAGTAGATCAGATCTTAAAACAGGAAAAAGATGTTGTGAGAGACAAAGACCGTCTGATTATCAAAACAGATCCTATATATTTTGATTTTAATATGTGGTACATCCGTAAAGAATCAAAAGTGGTTTTGGGAAGGGTAGTGGCTTTGATGAATAAATATCCGGGAATGACTATCGAAATTGGATCACATACAGATTCAAGAGGTAATGCAAAATTCAATGCTGATTTATCTCAAAAAAGAGCTGATTCTACAAGAGATTTTATCATTCAATCAGGAATCAATGCCAACAGAGTTACTTCAAAAGGGTATGGAGAGTCGGTGCCAATTATAAAATGCAAAACTGATAATGACTGTTCAGAAGAAGATCATGAATTAAACAGAAGAAGTGAATTTGTAATTAAGAAACTGTAATACAGTTACCAATATAAAATTTAAAAAGAAGCCTTTCATTTGGCTTCTTTTTTATTTATTTTTATATCAAATAACTATGAATTAAAAAATATAATATGAGAAATCTAACCTTATCTTGTTTGCTTTTGGCCTGCATTGGTTTACAGAGTTGTAAAAATAACGAAAACACAAAAGAAGCTGTAGCTGCGAAAGCTGAAGCCGAAAAAGTTGTAAGCACGGAATGTTATAAGGCTATTTATGAAAGTGATACTCTGGATTTAAAATTGAACACTTTAAAAAGCGGAAAATTAAATGGTGATCTGATTATGAAAGTTTCTCCATCGACAGTGAGAACAGGTGAAATTGCAGGAGAATTTCATGGAGATACGCTTTTTGTAGATTATACTTTTACGGATAACGTAAATAAAGGTAAGACTTTTAAAAACCCAATGGCACTTTTAAAAAGAGAAAAACAACTTATTTTAGGAAACGGAACCATGCAGACAACAATGGGCGTAACTTATTTAGTGAAAGATAAGCCAATCGATTTTGAGCGTGTTAAGTATAAATTTGACAGTGCTGAATGCGCTGAAAAGAAATAAAAAAATTGGTTTTAAATCCGATGAGTCTAAATACAATCGGCTTTAATTCAAAAAAAGACTTTAATAAAAAAGCCGTTTCTAATTAAAGAAACGGCTTTTGCTATTTTAAATTTTAATTTTTTTATAAAACTTCTCCTTTAATTTTTAAGGCAACCCTGCCATCAGGATAATTTACTGCATTCGTTTCAACAGTAATTGTTTTACGAATCGGGCCCGCAGCCATATTGTATTTCACGTCAATTTTTCCTTTTTTTCCAGGCATAATTGCAGAAGCAGGTTTTGTAACAACAACTGAACTTACTGTAGATTCTGCAGATGTAATCATCAATGGGGAATCTCCGGTGTTTGTGAACTCAAAAGAGCGTACTCCGTTATCAGTTTTAGAAATTTTTCCATAATCGATTGTGTTGTCTGGCGCTGTAAATTCAATTTTTGGGCCGTTTTGTGCATAACCGAGTGCGCTAAACAATACGATTACAATAAAAGAGGCAACATTTTTCATTTGAAATTGTTTTTAAGTTGTAAGTAAATATACTTTGTTTTAATTAATACACAAATTATTATTTCGCTTTTTATAGTGTACTTAATTATTTACTTTTGCTGTCGACACAAATACAAAAACTGAACCAAAGTGTAAAAGTGAATTTCTTTGACCGTTTTTGTTTTTAAAATAAACGGTGAAATACACAAAAAAATAATAGAAATAACATATCCACGATAAAATGACAATTCCAGCACAATTTGACGCTAAAACGATCGAGAATAAATGGTATGATTACTGGATGAAAAACAACTATTTTCATTCAGAACCAGATCATAGAACACCTTATACAATTGTAATTCCGCCGCCAAATGTCACTGGTGTCCTTCATATGGGGCATATGTTGAACAATACAATTCAGGACGTTTTAATTCGCAGAGCACGTCTGAAAGGTTTCAACGCTTGTTGGGTTCCGGGTACAGATCACGCATCTATTGCTACAGAAGCAAAAGTCGTAGCGAAATTAAAAGCAGAAGGAATCAATAAAAATGATTTAACCCGTGAAGAATTCTTAGCTCACGCCTGGGAATGGACAGATAAATACGGTGGAGTAATCTTAGATCAGTTAAAAAAATTAGGTGCATCCTGCGATTGGGAACGTACCAAATTTACTATGGATCCTGATATGTCGGCATCTGTAATTCGTTCTTTTGTTGATTTATACAACAAAGGATTAATTTACCGTGGTTATAGAATGGTAAACTGGGATCCTGAAGCAAAAACAACTTTGTCTGACGAAGAAGTTATTTACGAAGAACAACAAGGAAAATTATTTTTCTTAAAATATAAAATAGAAGGAACTGAGGAATTTTTGACCATTGCCACAACACGTCCTGAAACTATCTTCGGAGATACTGCCATCTGTATCAATCCGAATGATGAAAGATTTACGCATTTAAAAGGTAAAAAAGCTATCGTTCCGATTTGTGGAAGAGTAATCCCGATTATCGAAGACGAATATGTAGATGTTGAATTCGGAACAGGATGTTTGAAAGTAACGCCTGCACACGATATGAACGATAAAACTTTGGGTGAAAAACACAATCTTGAAATCGTTGATATTTTTAATGAAGACGCAACTTTAAATAGTTTCGGTTTACATTATCAAGGAAAAGATCGTTTTGTAGTTCGTACAGAAATCGCAAAAGAGCTTGAAGAACTTGGCGCTTTGGCAAAAACGGAAATCCACTTAAATAAAGTTGGAACTTCTGAAAGAACAAAAGCCGTAATCGAACCAAGATTATCAGACCAATGGTTCCTTAAAATGGAAGAATTGGTAAAACCGGCAATCAAATCAGTTTTAGAAACGGGAGATATTAAATTACATCCAAAACGCTTCGAAAACACGTATGCGCATTGGTTAAACAATATCCGCGATTGGAATATTTCCCGTCAGTTATGGTGGGGACAACAAATTCCGGCGTACTACTATGGAGACGGAAAAGAAGATTTTGTAGTTGCAGAAAAAATCGAAGATGCTTTAGCTTTAGCTAAAGAAAAAACGAATAACTCAGCACTGACAACTAACGACTTAAAACAAGATGTTGATGCGCTAGATACATGGTTTTCATCATGGTTATGGCCAATGTCTGTTTTTGGCGGAATAATGGATCCTGAAAGTGAAGATTTTAAATATTATTATCCGACAAATGATTTAGTTACAGGTCCGGATATTTTATTTTTCTGGGTTGCAAGAATGATCATTGCAGGTTACGAATATGCGGGCGAAAAACCATTTACAAACGTATATTTGACAGGATTGGTTCGTGATAAAGAACGCCGTAAAATGTCTAAACAACTTGGGAATTCTCCTGATCCATTAGATTTAATAGAAAAATTTGGTGCAGACGGAGTTCGTGTAGGATTACTTTTAAGTGCTTCTGCAGGAAACGATATTATGTTTGACGAAGAATTATGTAACCAAGGAAAAGCGTTCTCAAACAAAATTTGGAATGCCTTTAAATTGATTAAAGGATGGGAAGTTTCAGATTCTATTCCACAACCGGAATCATCAAAAGTGGCAATCGAGTGGTACGAAGCAAAGTTGCAACAAACTTTAGTTGACATTGAAGATAATTTTGAGAAATACAGAATTTCAGATTCATTAATGGCGATCTACAAATTAGTTTGGGATGATTTCTGTTCTTGGTTCTTAGAAATGATCAAGCCAGCATACCAACAGCCAATTGACAGCGTAACTTTCGCGAAAGCTATCGAAATGTTAGAAAGCAACTTAAAGTTACTTCACCCATTTATGCCTTTCCTGACAGAAGAAATCTGGCACTTAATCGCTGATAGAACGCCGGAAGAAGCTTTAATTGTTTCAACGTGGCCGGAATTAAAATCATTTGACGTAAAATTAATTGCTGATTTTGAAAATTCGATTGAAGTGATTTCAGGAATCAGAACGATCCGTAAGGATAAAAATATTCCGTTTAAAGATACAATTGAATTGAAAGTTGTAAATAACGATAAAGCATCAACTTATTTTGATTCGGTTGTAAGCAAACTTGGAAATATTACTTCATTAGATTATGTTTCTGAAAAAGTTGACGGCGCATTGTCTTTCCGTGTAAAATCAAATGAATATTTCATTCCAATTACAGGAAATATCGATGTTGAAGCAGAAATAGCAAAATTGACAGAAGAATTAAACTATACAAAAGGTTTCTTAAAATCTGTAGAAGCAAAACTTTCTAACGAGAAATTTGTAAACGGAGCTCCGGAAAAAGTTTTAAATATAGAAAAACAAAAACAAGCCGATGCTTTGGCAAAAATTGCTACAATTGAGCAGAGTTTGGCTGGTTTAAAATAAACAATCAAACTTAGTTTATATACTAAACCCGACAGATTTAAAACCTGTCGGGTTTTTTGTTTTTCTAAATAAGAAGTGTCATTCCTCGAAATGACAAAATATTATGTTATTTCTTCTTCAAAACCAAAAAAATCGGATAAGAAACAATCGTAATCCCGACAATAATAATAAAGCTTTTAGGATCGCTGTAAATAAACCCAATCAGGAAAGCAATGGAAGTCAAAATGGCAATTATAGTAGTCCACGGATACCAGAATGATTTATATGATCTTGGTAAATCAGGTTCTTTTGCTCTTAGTTTTAGAAGAGAAAAATAAGCCAGCCCCCAAACGATAATTGAGATGAATGCGGCAAACGAAAAAAGAATTTCAAAAGATCCTATACAAATCAGGAATAAACTAAACAGAGAAGAAAACAGAAGTGCAATTATCGGAGTTCCGCCTTTGTTGACAGTTGTTCCTTTTTCGATAAAGAAACCATCACGACTTAATCCGAAAAGAATTCTTGGCGGAATCATCATAAAAGCATTCAGAATGCTAATCAAAGAAAAAATAGAAATAACAGTAACAATTATAGCACCATTTTCGCCAAAAAGAACTTTTGCCACATCGGCCGCCGCGAGATTAGATTTAGCAATTGTTTCGATCGGTAAAACATGAAAGAAAGCCACATTGACCAAAACATAAATCGCTACCACCAATAACACACCACTAAATAAAGATCTCGGAATGTTTTTACCAGGATCATCATTTTCTTCTGCAAAAAAGCAAACACTGTTCCATCCGTTATAAGTTCCGATAATCAATTGTAATGATTTAAAAAATCCAAATATCAAACCGATTTGAAATATAGAACTGTCTGTTTTTACAGCCGGAACTTCTACGCCGGAATACATAAAACAGGCAACTACCAAAGCCACAAAACAAATCACTTTGAGGAAACTCGTTATTTGCTGAATAACACTTCCGTTTTTTACACCACTCAAATGAATAAGTACAAAAGCAGCTAAAAGCGCAATAGCCATCACAAGGGAATAGTTGGCTAGAGACGGGAAAAGTATAATAATGTATTCGCTTATTACAATACAATAAAAAGCAGGCGGAATGGCATTAGTAATATAATCAAACCATCCGGACAAAAATCCGGGATAATCACCAAAAGCTCTTTTGATATAATTATAAGAACCTCCGGCTTTTGGTAACATTGTAGCTAGTTCTGCATAAGAATTTGCGCCGATCAAAACATATGCACCTCCTATAAGCCATGAAGCGATTATAAGCCAGTAATTATCCAGCATTGATGCAATTGTTCCCGGAGTTCTCAAAATTCCGACGCCAATTGTTCCTCCAATTAATACTGCGATGTTAAAACTTAATCCTAAACTTTTCTTTAATTGGTTTTTTGTGGAATCTGACATTTTTGGAATTTTGCTTTTATTGCTGGCAAAAGTAATTATAATTAAGATACGTTC
>SEBM01000082.1 GCA_004296145.1 Flavobacterium sp. | reverse complement strand
CCCTAGCCCCGATAGAAGCGGCATCCTTTTATTTTTTTTCTTTAAAAAAATAAAAGATATAGCGGATAGCGGGATTAGCTTCTAAGAATATTCAAGTAATTATAAATTTCCCTTTTTCTGCATCGAAAACGATATGTTCATCTTTAAATAAAGCAGCAAAACTTCCTTTTGAAATCAAATTGCATGGTTCGTCCTGAACTATAAATTCGGGTGTCATGATAATCATTTCGTCACTTAACTGAATCGCCAGATCTATGTCGTGTGTAGAAAACAAAATGCATTTTTGAGTTTCCTGCGTTAATTTTTTGAGCAATTTAAAAAGTGACACTTTATGCAGTAAATCAAGATGTGTGGTAGGTTCGTCAAGAATTATCAAAGGTGTGTCCTGCGCCAACGCCCTTGCGATTAAAACTTTTTGTAATTGTCCGTCACTTATTTCGAAGTGTCTTTTTCTGGCTAAATGACTGATTTGTGTAAGTTCCAGCGCTTCATTTACTTTTATGATATCTTCGGGAGTTAAAGTTCCGATCCAATTGGTATAAGGCTGGCGGCCTAAAGCAACCAATTCAAAAACAGTCAGATTGCTTGGAGGAAGTTTTTCGGTTAAAACCAATCCTAAATTCTGTGCTAAATCTAAGGGTTTAAAAGTCGTGATATCTTTGTCATTTAGAAATACATGCCCCGATAATGGTTTTTGAATTCCTGTAATGGTTCTCAGTAAAGTTGATTTTCCGATTCCGTTTGCGCCAATTAATGAAATGAGTTTTCCTGAACCCAAATTCAGATTCAGCTGTTCAGCTATAACCACGGTTTCTTTCTTGGACTTGTAGCCAATACTTAAATCTGAAGTTTTTAGGATAGTTTGCATTTTTTAAAAGTCGCTAAGTTACTAAGAGACTAAGCCTCTGAGATTTTATTATTACTGAAAATTTCTTTTTCTCATTAACAGCCAGATTACAACCGGAGCGCCAATGATAGACGTAATTGCATTGATTGGTAATGTCGTATCAACTCCCGGAAATTGTGAAGCAATATCACAAAACAACATAATTATCGCACCGTAAAAAAAAGTACTCCAATATAAAACGGCATGATTACTGGTCTGAAAAGTCAGCTTTGCAATATGCGGAACTGCTAAACCAATAAAAGCAATCGGACCGGCAAAAGCAGTAATACTTCCGGCCAGAATACTTGTCGCAAAAATGATAATCAATCGTGCTTTTTTATAATCCAATCCCATGCTTTTAGCATAATTTTCTCCAAGAAGCAACGCATTTAAAGGTTTTATACTGCTAATACTCAAAAGCAAACCAAAACCAACACAAACGGCCAAAACAGAAATTGATGTCCAGGTAAGGCTTCCAAGATTTCCTAAAGACCAAAAAGTAAATTTCTGCAATTGTTCTGCTGAACTAAAATAAGTCAAAACACCAACAATCGCACTCGTAAAACTGGCAAACATAAGTCCGACAATTAAAATTGCCATTGTATCTCTTAAACGTTGTGCTACTAATAAAACCAATAACAAAACAGCTGTACTTCCTAAAGTTGATGCGATTACAATTCCGTATGGTGATAATACAATTTCGTTTAGAAATGCAGGCAAAAAACCGGCACCTAAAATCACAACTGCAACAGCCAGAATGGCTCCCGAACTTAAACCCAAAACATCAGGTCCGGCCAAAGGATTTCTGAATAAAGTCTGCATTAACAAGCCACTTATCGATAGACCGATTCCGACTAAAAAGGCTGTAATTGCTTTTGGTAGGCGATAATTTATAATAATATACTCCCAGGTCGATTTACTGGCTGTTCCTCCCGTCAGGCTTGTGTAAACTTCCTTAAACGGAATTGTCACAGAACCCAAACTGATATCGAGAAAAAACATTACCAAAAGTGCTAAACCAAGCACTGAAAACAGAATTATATTTCGTTTTTGATTGATCAAGTATTCTTAATTTAATTTAGATGCAAAAGTAAATTCATAACTTGATAATAAATCAGGATGAAAAATTTTGATATAATCTTTTAAAACCAAATCAGGACGGCTTGGCGCCAATTCATAATAAACAATTCCACCGGTTGCACCAAGTTTGCCTTCAAACGTGTAAACATTTTTAGATTTGAAAGCATCAAATTCAGTATAATGCGGATTGCTTTTTCCGAATTCATCCAATGATTTGAAAGAACCTGCAGCGATCCAGAAATTAGCCGTTTTTGCTTTTACCAGAACTTTTTCAAAAGACAATCCTTCACTTCCTGTACCTTTTAAATCTGCCCATAAATAATTTGCCTGAGCATCTTTCATGAACTGCGCAACCCAACTATTCCCTTTTGCAACATACCAGACATCTTCATACATAGAGCCATATAAAACGGTAGAAGACGCTTGTTTATCTGATACTAATTTCTTTGCCTGATTGTAACTCAAAACAATTTTATCAAACAGTTCTTTTGCTTTGTCTTCTTTACCAAATAAAGCGCCGTAAAGTTTGATCCATTCCGCTTTTCCAAGTGGCGATTGTTCCATCCAGTCGGCCTGAATAAGAACATTTAAGCCGCTTTTCTTTAGATTTTCGAGTGCCGGATTATTATTGTCTACACCAAAAGTTACAATTAAGTCCGGTGCTAATTCAATAAGCTGTTCGATATTTAGTTTTTCATTCTCCCCTACATTTTTCACAGAACCTTTATCAATCAAAACTCTTGTTTTTTCTGAAGAAACATAATCGGTATGCGGAAATCCGACCAGTTTATCTTCGACTTCCAGCATTTCGAGAAATGGGATATTTGTTGTTGAAGTTACTACAACAGATTCCAAAGGCACTTTAATAGTGGTATAACTTTGTAAACTATCAGGAACTTTGGCCTCCTTTTCTTTTAAAACATAAGTATAACTTTTATTGGCATCCGGCCACGGATTTGAAACTGTCACTACTGAATACCCTTCGTGTTTTACTATAGAAAGACCTGAAGCATATTCTATGCTGTTTTTTGCAGTCTCAGGTTTAAGAGTTTCTGTTTGTTCATTTTTTTTACATCCGACAAGAACAAAAAATGGCAGAATGAAAATAAGCTTTGATAATAAATGTTTCATATGTAGGCTATGTTGTTTTTAGGGTATGGTATTTGCAAGTTCAAAAGTACATTTTCAATAAAAGCAAAGGTAAAGCAATTTCTATTTTTTTTATTTACCTTTATTCTTACAAAATTAAACAAATATTATCTTTACATCATGAATACCACAAAAACAAAAGTTTGCAACAGTTGTGAAACTTCTTTTACCTGCGGGGATATTTCTGCTGAAAAAAAATGCTGGTGCAATGATTTCCCTCCTATTTTCAATCTTTCTGAAGGAGGCGACTGTCTTTGTCCTGTTTGTTTTAAAGAAGCTTGTGAAGATAAAATTGATGCTTATATCGAAACTATTACTCCTGAAAGGGCTCTTTCAAATAAAGCTGCCTTACTCCCAAAAACTGAACAATTAATTGAAGGAATCGATTATTATATCGAAAATGAAAAGTATGTATTCAAAACCTGGTTTCATCTAAAAAGAGGAAGCTGTTGCGAAAACGGCTGCAGACATTGCCCTTACTAGTTATGAATTATTAGTTATAAGTTATGAGTTTCTTTACTCTTGATTTATCATTACGATTAACGATATTTAACCAATTAATAATTCATAACTCATAATTCAAAACTTATAACTTAAAAAATGATTTACTTAATCACTGGCGGGGAACGATCCGGAAAGAGCAGTTATGCCCAAAATTTGGCTTTACAACTTTCAGATTCGCCAATTTATGTGGCAACAGCCAGAAAGTGGGATTCCGATTTCCAGAACAGAATTGACAGACATCAACAAGAACGTAACGAACGCTGGACTAATATTGAAAAAGAAAAACAGCTGAGCGAAATTGATTTTACAGGAAAAACAGCTTTAATTGATTGTGTAACACTTTGGCTGACTAACTTTTTTGTCGACACCAAAAATGATGTTTCTATTTCTTTGGAAGAAGCAAAAGCTGAATTTGAAAAAATTGCCGCTCAGGAAAACACAAATCTAATAATCGTTACCAACGAAATCGGAATGGGTGTTCATGCAGAAACTCATATTGGCAGAAAATTTACCGAACTACAAGGCTGGATGAATCAGTTTCTGGCAGCAAAAGCCGATGAAGTTGTGTTGATGGTTTCCGGAATTCCGGTAAAAATAAAAGGATAGGCAATTTCAAAAATCAATATCAATTGCAATGTCAATGTCAATTGCAAAAATCAATCTCAATTACGATTGCTCAATTAATAAGTCAGGTTTAAATTTTAAATCCCAATAGGATGCTTTAACTTTACATAAAACTTAAAAATTCAGTTTTTTTTACATTGAAATTGAAATTGAATTTTGACATTGCCATTGAAAATTTTTGAAATTGAAAAAATGAGCCATTTAGATGATATTTTAAAGTCGCGTCGCGATACCAGACATTTTACAACTGATGAAGTTCCGGATGAAGTAATTCAGAAAGCGTTGCAGGCTGGACACTGGGCGCCTTCTGTCGGTTTAACAGATGCTACAAGATATTACATCATCAAATCGGCTGAAGTCAAAATTGCCATAAAAAATTTGTTTCTGGATTATAATGAAAAAGCGGCATCGCTAACAGATAATCCCGAACAAAAAGAACATTATAAATCGCTCAAACTCGAAGCGATTGAAGAAGCTCCAATGGGACTTATAATTGCTTATGACAGGTCGGTTCTCAATCAGTTCACGATTGGAACTGTCGGCAGTAACGAAGCGGTGAAATTCAGTTCAGTTTGTGCGGCACAGAACATTTGGCTTTCGCTGACAGAACAAGGTTACGGAATGGGCTGGGTTTCTATTTTGAATTATTATCAGTTCAAAAAAATAATTGATTTACCGGAAAACATCGAACCCCTTGGTTATTTCTGCATAGGAAAACCCGCCACGAATTACAACAATCAGCCGATGTTACAGCAATTAAACTGGAAACAAAAATCGGAAGTACCGGATTGTAAAGAAATCAAAAATGTAATTCAAAGCGAGATTCCAGAACTTGAAATAAATTCTCAGATTCAAACGGAAAAACAGAGTAATTTCAGTACACTTTTACAGGAAAAAATAGATTCTAAAACCAAGCCAATTGGAGCTTTAGGCGTTTTAGAAACTTTAGCTTTTCAGATAGGAACCGTTTTTGAAACTTTAAATCCAAAAATAAAAAATCCGAATATTGTAGTTTTTGCAGCAGATCACGGCATTGCGAATCACGGAGTTAGTGCTTATCCGCAGGACGTCACACGGCAAATGGTCAATAATTTTCTTGAAGGCGGCGCAGCCATAAATGTTTTCTGCAATCAAAATAATATTGCATTATCTATCGTAGATTCTGGTGTTAATTATGATTTTCCGACAAACGCCAAATTAATCAATGCCAAAATCGCAAAAGGAACGCAGTCTTTTCTGCATGCGCCTGCAATGAGCGAAACTGAATTGAAATTGTGTTTTGAAAAAGGAAAAAATATAGTAAACGAAATTGCCAAAACAGATTGCAACTGCATTGGTTTTGGCGAAATGGGAATCGGAAATACCTCAACAGCATCTGTATTAATGAGCCTTTTGACCAATTTACCTATTGAAGAATGTGTTGGAAAAGGAACTGGTGTTGAAGACGAAAAACTGATTCAAAAACAAAACTTGCTCAAAAAAGCGATTGAAAATTATTCCGGTCAAGCCGAATTGATGCAGCAACTCGCCTACTTTGGCGGATTTGAAATTATTCAAATGGCCGGCGGAATGTTAGCGGCTTACGAACACAAAATGCTGATTTTAGTTGATGGTTTTATTTCTAGCACGGCTTTTCTGATAGCTTCAAAAATAAATCCGGATATTACTAAAAATGCCATCTTTTGTCATATCTCAGCAGAAAAAGCACATCAAAGATTATTAGATTATCTGGATGCAAAACCTATTTTAAATTTAGATTTACGCCTCGGCGAAGGAACTGGTTGTGCGGTTGCTTTACCTATTTTAAAATCGGCAGAAGCTTTTCTGAATGAAATGGCTACTTTTGAAAATGCGGGAGTTAGTAGAAAGTGATCCGTTTTCAGTCTCAGTCTCAGTCTCAGTTTTAACTTCTATAAATCATATTCTTTAAATGAAAAAAGAACTACATATTTTGTTTACTGCCTTAATGTTCTACACCCGAATTCCATGTCCTAAAAACATAGATCACAATCCGGATTATTTGAATAAAGCAACACGTTACTTTCCTTTAATTGGTTGGATTGTCGGCAGTATTTCTTTTGTAGCTTTTTCATTTTTTGCTCTTTTTCTTTCAACAGAAATTGCAGTCATTTTGGCTATAATTACTTCAATCCTCACAACCGGAGCTTTTCACGAAGACGGATTTGCAGATGTCTGCGACGGATTTGGCGGAGGCTGGACCAAAGAAAAAATCCTGATCATTATGAAAGACAGCGCGATTGGCGCATACGGAGCAATTGGTTTGGTTTTGCTTTTTTTACTAAAATTTAAATTGCTTTCTGAAACTATTTTGTTTTACCAGACAGATATTTCCACTTCTATTCTTCATATCTATTTATTGTTTATTTCTGCACATTCTTTGAGCCGTCTGGCTGCAATAAGTATTATTTTCACGCATGAATATTCACGCGATGATGCTTCTTCCAAAAGTAAACCTATCGCAAAAAGTAATACCTGGAAAGAAATTTTCGGTGCTTTCTTCTTCGGATTAATTCCTTTGTTTGCTCTCTCCTATTTTAAATATCAGCTTCTTTTGGTTTTGATTCCGGTTTTCCTGACACGTTATTTTTTGGCCCGTTATTTTCAAAAATGGATTGACGGTTACACAGGCGATTGTCTTGGAGCGACACAACAGGTTTGCGAAGTTGTTTATTATCTAAGTCTTCTTTTTGTATGGAAATTTATTTAGTCCGCCATACCGAAACAATCTGCGAAAAAGGAATCTGCTACGGACAATCTGATGTTGGTTTGGCGGAACCTTATGATCTTATTTTTGAAAATATTGTTTCTCAACTTCCTGAGGAAGCTGTTATTTTCTCTAGCCCTTTGCAACGTTGTGTTATTTTAGCAAAATACATTCAAAGCAAAATCAAAACCATTTCTTATCAGGAAGATTTAAGATTAATGGAAATGAATTTTGGCGATTGGGAATTAAAAAACTGGAATGATATTCCGCCGGAACAACTCAATCCGTGGATGGAAGATTTTGTAAATATCCGCGTTTCAAACGGGGAATCTTTTGTTGAACTTCATGAAAGAACCAATGCTTTTTTATCTGAATTAATTTCAAAAAAAATAGATCAGCCAATTATTATTGTTGCCCACGCCGGAATTCTAAGAAGTTTTCTGTGTCATCATTCTTCATTGCCATTAAAAGATGCTTTTCAGAATAAAATTGATTTTGGTCAGGTAATTAAAATCTTACTTTAAAAGCCTTTTTGTTTGTAATTTCACATAAAAAGCCGAATAAATTTGAAAAATCAATATTTTAAATTCTATCTTTGCACGAAATTTAAGGGTTGTGTTATATTTTTTGTAGCACATTAAAAGGGAATCAAGTAAAAACTTGAGCTGTACCCGCAACTGTAAGCTTAGTTCTGAAAAGAACGCTTGTTGTTATCTACAAAACCACTGCTCGCACCGGCGAGTGGGAAGGTAAACAACAAGACGCAAGCCAGGAGACCTGCCTTTGTAACAAATATCGAACTCTCGGGAAAAAGAGTGTAGAAATTATGACTTTAAAAAAACGTTTTGCTTTTTGTTTCCTATTGTTGTGCCAGATTACTTTGGCGCAGAACGATTCTATTACAAAATTGAAAGAAGTTATAGTTTCTGATGTGAATCTTAAAAAGTATTCCGGTTCTCAGTCGGTTCAGGTTTTAAATGATTCTGTTATCAATAACAATCAATCTTCTTTAACTTCTCTTTTAAATTATAATACTGTAATTTACTTTAAGGAAAATGGCCTCGGAATGACTTCTGCTCCTTCTTTTAGAGGAACTACAGGTGCGCAAACCGCTGTAATTTGGAATGGAATCAATATCAATTCTCAATTTTTAGGACAGGCTGATTTTAATACCATCGGAACAAGAGATTTTAACTCTATTGCTGTAAAAGCCGGTGGTGGAAGTATTTTGTACGGAAGCGGTGCAATTGGTGGAAGTATTCACCTCAACAATGATTTAAACTTTAAAAAAGGCTTCTCTAATCATTTATTTTTTAGTGGAGGAAGTTACGATACTTATAGTGCAAATTATCGTGCAGCTGTTTCATCAGACAAATATAGTCTTCAGGTCAGTTTTTCAAGAAACAGTTCTGAAAATGATTTTAAATATCCGGGAAATTCAAATCAGAAAAACATCAACGGAGAATATTATAACACTAGTTTAAATACAACTTTTGGTTATAAAATTGATTCTAAAAACACATTAAAAGTATACAGCCAGTTTTACGATTCTGAACGTCACTTTTCTTTGACAACTCCAACAGCAACAAAAACAAAATACAATGATTTTAATACCCGAAACATTGTAGAATGGGAAAGTGTATTTAATCGTTTTACATCTAAATTAAGAGCGGCACATATTGGCGAATCTTATAAATATTTCCCGGGTATTGACTCCGATTTTTTTACTTATGGAAAAGTCGAAACATCAATTATAAAATATGATTTAGCTTTTGATGTAAATGATAAAATTAAATTAAATTCTATTGTTGATTACAGCCGAAACAAGGGATACGGATCAAGTATTGATAATGTTAAAAGAGAAATTGGCTCAGCTAGTTTATTATTGCAGCATTTTGTCACAACCAAATGGGATTATTCAGGAAGTATCCGTCAGGAAATCACTGATAATTATGGAAATCCTTTTCTTTTTTCATTTGGAACCAGATATCAGTTTACCGATTTTTATCGTATAAAACTAAATGCATCAAAAAATTACAGAATGCCTACTTATAATGATTTGTTTTGGGAAGGAAGCGGTAATACTGATTTAAGACCCGAAACTTCTTATCAGGCAGAAATTGGCAATGAATTCTTTATCAAAAACTTCTCATTTTCGGTAACTGGTTACTATAATTCTATCAAAGATTTACTTCGATGGGTTCCTTCTCAGGGCGGTGGAGATACCTGGGCTCCTGAAAATACGGATAAAGTAAGAACGTATGGTGCCGAAGTCCTTCTGGAATGGAAACCAAAAATAAACAATCACAATTTTACTCTGAATGGAACGTATGCTTATACCGTTTCTGAGAGTCAGCAATTAATTAAAGGTGAACTATTTTACAAACAATTAATATATGTTCCTTATCATAAACTAACTGGATCTGTTTCCTATAACTGGAAAAAAATATCTTCTTATTTCCAATATTTATATAATGGAGAAGTTTACACTACGCCTTTTAATAATCCAGCAACAAAAGTAAAAGATTACAATATCGGCAATTTTGGAGCTGACTATGATTTTGGTAAAAAGAACAGTTACAAACTTGGTTTTCAAATACAGAATATCTGGAACGAAAACTATCAACCTGTCCTGGACAGACAAATGCCTGGCAGAAACTACACAATATACATAAACCTTAACTTTTAAAATATGAAAAAACTAAACAAAGTATTTTTAGCTCTTATTATAAGCTCGGCATTTTTTGCATCTTGTAGTAATGATGATGACAATAATACAGTAGAAGAACCACGTGGAAATTATGATGGTGGACTTTTTATCGTAAACGAAGGAAATAATGGTAAACCAAATGGAACTATTTCTTATTTATCAGATGACCTTAAAATAGAAAACAATGTTTTTACATTGGTAAACACAGAGAAAGTTACTGGTGATACTCCACAAAATATTGGCTTTAACGGAGATTTGGCTTACCTTGTTGTAAACGGATCTAATAAGGTTGAACTTGTTAACCGATATACATTTAAAAGCATTGCTACAATCAGCACAGGATTAAAAAATCCAAGATTTATTGCATTTGCAAATGGAAAGGGATATATCACAAATTGGGGCGATCCTGGTGACTCTGACGATGATTATGTAGCGGTTCTTGACCTTACAACAAATTCTGTTACTTCTAAAATTCCTGTTGTTGAAGGTCCTGAAAAAATCATAGAAAACAATGGAAAACTTTATGTAGCTCACAAAGGTGGATGGGGACAAGGAAATTCATTAACTGTAATTAATTCTGCTACTAATACCGTTGCAACAAACTTTGTAGTTGGAGATGTACCTAGCGCATTAGTAAAAGACAACGGAACTTTATATGTTTTATGTGATGGAAGACCATCTTATGTAGATTCAGAAACAGCTGGAAAAATAGTTAAAGTTAGTCTAAGCGACAATACTATAACATCAACTATTAATTTTTCAGATAAAACACATCCGGGATTCATGGATATCGAAAACAGCAAACTTTATTATACTGTTGGGAAAAATGTTTATTCTGCTGCTACTAGTCTTACAGTTTTACCAACAACAGCAATATTTACAGCAAAAGAAGTTTCTAATACTTATGGTTTTGCAGTAAAAAACAGTAAAATATATATTTCTGATGCAGTAAACTATCAAGACCCTGGAGATATTTATGTTTATTCACTAACAGGGACTTTGACTAATGATTATAGCGTTGGGATATCTCCAAACGGATTTTACTTCAACAACTAACATACATTAATAATCCTCTTATTAATACTCCTTTTAAACTATCCATTTTCGGTAAATAGCGTTCCAATAATAAGGAACTTTTTGGATGCGTTAATATTGCAAATATAATTACTAACGTTAGCGGTAACACTATGTATTCGTAGATAATATGTTTATAATCTATATTATCGCTGCCGTCACTAGATATTTTTTCTTTTTTATAAACTTGTGGCACGACACTACACGACACTACACCGTTTTTTTTTGTACAAACATTTGGTACATTACTATTTTGCGTTAGTTCGCCATCGGTTAATTCTATTTCTTCATTATTGAGATGTTGTTGTGGCTGTTTACTCGTCATTTCGTTGGTGACATCAGGATTTAATGTTTCATTTTGTGTATATGTATACTGTAGTTTATTTTGAGCTGTATTCAAATTATTGTTTTGATTTGTAAATAAATTTTGTGTATAATTTTGGTTATTTTCTTTTTGACTTAATTGATCAGTTACCTGTTTATCTAAGTCTATTGGTAGTTGCATTTTACTGGTGTTTGCATATTGTACCGGTT
>SEBM01000081.1 GCA_004296145.1 Flavobacterium sp. | reverse complement strand
GAAGAAGATCAGAAAAAGCTATTTTAAACTAAAATTACTCTTTTATTTTTTCAAGAGAAATAGCATTAATACAATAACGTAAACCACTTGGTTCCGGACCATCAGGAAAAACGTGACCTAAATGTGCATCGCAGGTATTGCAAACTACTTCAACACGAATCATTCCGTATGATTTATCTGCATGATACGCTATTGCATTTTCTTTTAAAGGCTGTGTAAAAGAAGGCCATCCTGTTCCGGATTCAAATTTTTCATTAGCATCAAAAAGAACAGTACCACAACATTTACACTCATAAATTCCCGGATCAAACAAACTGCATAATTCTGAGCTAAATGATCTCTCAGTACCTTTTAGACGTGTTACCTGAAATTCTTCAGGAGTTAAAAGCTGTTTCCATTCTTCTTCAGATTTCTCAACCCTTTTATCAGGAGTTGGATTTCCTTTATTAGTATATCGAATAATATCTGCCCATTTTATCATAACTTTTGTTTTTTAGTTTACTGTTAGAGTATTCAGTCTCAGTCTCAGTTTTCAGTTTTCAGTCTCAGTTTTCAGTCTGAGCGTCGCTGTGACTGAGACTGAAAACTGCGACTGAAAAAAATTACTCTTCCTCCTTCTGTCCCATCATCATTAAAAATGCTTTTAGGAAAGGATCAATGTTTCCGTTCATTACACCGTCAACATCGCTGGTTTCGTAACCTGTACGAACATCTTTTACTAATTTATAAGGTTGCATTACGTAATTACGTATTTGCGATCCCCATTCAATTTTCATTTTTCCGGCTTCAATGTCGGCGCGTTGTGCCTGTTGTTTTTTCAGTTCGATTTCGTACAACTGAGAACGTAGCATTTGCATGGCACGTTGTCTGTTATCTTGTTGTGAACGTGTTTCTGAACATTGAATCTGAATTCCGGTTGGTTTGTGTACCAATTGTACTTTTGTTTCAACCTTGTTCACATTTTGTCCTCCGGCACCGCTCGAACGAGATGTTGTAATTTCGATATCGGCAGGATTAATGTCAATTTCGATACTATCATCAACAAGCGGATACACGTAAACAGATACGAATGAAGTATGACGTTTGGCATTACTATCAAAAGGAGAGATTCTCACTAAACGGTGAACACCGTTTTCTCCTTTCAGGTATCCAAAAGAATAATCCCCTTCGAATTCTAAAGTTACGGTTTTTATTCCCGCAACCTCGCCTTCCTGAAAGTTAAGTTCTTTTATTTTATACCCGTAACTTTCGCCCCACATCATATACATACGCATAAGCATTCCTGCCCAGTCGCAACTTTCGGTTCCGCCGGCGCCGGCTGTAATTTGTACAACGGCACTCAGGCTGTCTCCTTCGTCAGAAAGCATATTTTTGAATTCTATGTTTTCAATATGCGTTTGTGTGGTGTTGTAATGTTCGTTTAATTCTTCGGCAGAAAGTTCACCTTCTTTGTAGAAATCATAAGCGAGTTGGAGTTCATCTGTAAGTTCGATTGCTTTATTATAATCTTCGATCCATTTTTTCTTGTTTCGGAGGTTTTTTACAATCACTTCAGCTTCTTTGGCATTGTTCCAAAAATCAGGTGCAAAAGTTTTTTCTTCCTCGTTAGCGATTTCGATTAGTTTGGCATCAACGTCAAAGATACCTCCTCAACGCACCAAGGCGCTCCACAATACCTTTTATTTGTTCGGTAGTTGTCATAAATTAATAGTAGTTTTATATGTTTTTTATAAATATTACGTTATTTTGGTTCCGGATATTCACAAGGTTAAAGTTTATTAAAACTTGTCTCGAATAACTGTCAGTAATACGTAATTTTGTTGTACAAAAATAAGACATAGTTTTTATAATATGGAAATAAATTTAATTAGCGATACCATTACCAAACCTACTAACGAAATGTTGCAATATATGTTTAATGCCCAGGTTGGCGACGACGTATATAAACAAGATCCTACAGTTATTGAACTGGAAACAAGAGTAGCTGAATTTTTTGGTATGGAAGCCGGACTTTTTTTTCCTTCCGGAACTATGGCGAACCAAACGGCAATTAAATTACATACACAGCCCGGAGATCAGTTAATTACAGATAAATACTCACATATTTACAATTATGAAGGCGGAGGAATTTCCTTTAACAGTGGCGTTTCATGCTGTTTGCTGGACGGAAATCGCGGAATGATAAATGCTGCACAGGTTGCTGCAGCTATTAACGATCCGGAAAATATTCATAGCCCGCTTACAAGTCTGGTTTGTATAGAAAATACTACAAATAAAGGTGGTGGAGCGTGTTATGAACTCGAAGATTTAAGAGAAATTAAAAAAGTCTGTGACGCCAATAAGTTGAAATTCCATATGGATGGAGCCAGAATTTGGAATGCATTGGTTGCAAAAAGACAAAATCCGAAAGAATTTGGAGCTATTTTCGACACTATTTCTGTTTGTTTATCCAAAGGATTAGGTGCTCCGATTGGTTCTGTTTTATTAGGAAGCAAAGCAGATATACACAGAGCGTTGAGAATTAGAAAAATACTTGGTGGTGGTATGCGTCAGGTTGGTTATTTGGCTGCCGCCGGATTATATGCTTTAGCACATAATATCGAAAGACTTGCAGAAGATCACAGAAGAGCAAAAGAAATCGCATCTATTTTAAGTACAAAATCATGGGTTTCAGCTGTAGAACCAGTAGAAACTAATATTTTGATTTTTTCACTTGCCGAAGGTTACAGTGACCAGCTTTTAATAGAAAAATTGAAACAAAAAAATATCATGATTAGCTCAATGGGACATAATAAGCTCAGAATCGTAACACATCTGGATTACAGAGAAGTGATGCATTCGTATGTTTTAGAGACGTTTTCGAAGATTTGAGAAAAAGGTTCTGAGGTTCTAAGGTTCTGAGGTGCTAAGAATCTAAGTCAAAAAATTAAAAAGGGACAAAGGTATGCGATTGCACAAACCTTTGTCCCTTTAATCTTAGAAGCTCAGAATCTTAGAATCTCAGAACCTTAGATTCTTACTTAAACAAATTATCCATTCCTGGAATCATTGGCATATCCATTTTTGCAACGGCATCCAGTTCTCTTTCGTTTACGCTTGTAGCTTTTTCAATTGCTTTATTAAGAGTTACGATTAAGTAATCTTCAAGTTGTTCTTTATCTTCAAGCAAAGAATCATCAATAGAGATTGATTTTACTTTTCTGTTAGCAGTCAATGTTATTTTCAATAATCCATCAGCACTTTGTTCGTCAATTAAAACAGTATCCAAACGCTTTTTTGTATCTTCAATTTTTTGTTGGGTCTCTTTAAGTTTACCCATCATTCCCATTAAATCCATTTTTGTTGATTTTTAAATTATTTCATACAAAATTAGTATATTGCTGTATTAAATCAATGCAATATTTTAAGAAAATATTAATTCTCTTCTATTGTGTTTATAGTACTTTTGCTCACCTATATTAAAAAACAATATTAATCAATGCCAAACGATATAACGGCCCCAAAGGCCAAAATAATACCAAAAACACTCAAAAAACATAAAGAAGCCCGAATCGATAATTATTTTTGGCTAAACGATCGCGAAAATCCTGAAGTTATTGATTACTTAAACCAGGAAAACGCGTATTACCAAAGTATGACTGAACATACAAAAGACATTCAAAATGCTTTGTATGAAGAAATGAAAGGAAGAATTAAAGAAGATGATTCCTCTGTTCCTTATTTCTACAACGGTTATTATTACATTACACGATTTGAAACCGGACAGGATTACCCTATTTTTTCAAGAAAAAAAGGAAGTCTTTCTGCAGACGAGGAAATTCTATTCAATTGTAATGAATTAGCAAAAGGACACGCTTATTTTAAACTTGGAGGTTTGAGTATAAGTCCTGATAACAAATTTGCAAGTTTTGGTGTTGATATTGTTGGAAGAAGGATTTATACCATTCAAATCAAAAATTTAGAAACAGGAGAAATCCTGAAGGATAAAATCGAAAATGCCACAGGTGGATCTGTTTGGGCAAATGATAATAATACCATTTTTTATACAAGACAGGACGAAGTAACGCTGAGAGCCGATAAAGTTTTCAGACATAAACTAAATACTGACTCTAAAAAAGATGTATTGGTTTTTAATGAAACCGATGATACTTTTAATGTATCTGTAAGCAAAGAAAAATCAAGAAAATATATTGTAATTGGTTCAGGAAGTACACTGACAACAGAATACAGAATCCTGAATTCAGATAATCCGGATGGCGAATTTGAAGTTTTTCAAAAACGTGTGCGTGGACTGGAATACAGTATTTCGCATTATGAAGATTCATTTTATATTTTAACGAATAAAGATAAGGCGACCAACTTCAAGTTAATGAAAACGCCTGAAAATAAAACAGAAAAAAAGCATTGGGTAGATCTTATTCCGCACCGCGAAGATGTTTTGTTGGAAGATATTGAGATTTTTAAAAACTATTTAGTGGTAGAAGAACGCTCAAACGGGTTAAATCATATTCGTATCATGCCTTGGAATGATGAGCCTGATTATTATTTACCTTTCGGAAGTGAAACGTATAACGCTTACACTACAACAAATATAGATTTTGATACCGATATTTTGCGTTACAGTTATCAATCGCTTGCAACGCCATCGTCTGTAATTGATTTTAATATGAAAACTAAAACCAAAGACATCTTGAAGGAACAAGAGGTTTTAGGTGGAAAATTTGATAAAGAAAATTATATCGAAGAGCGTGTTTGGGCTACTGCCAGAGACGGTGTAAAAGTGCCGATTTCTATGGTTTATAAAAAAGGACTTAAGAAAAACGGTGAAAATCCGCTTTTACTTTATGCTTATGGCTCTTATGGAATCACGATGGATACTTATTTTTCATCAACAAGACTTTCTTTGTTAGATCGTGGATTTATATACGCAATCGCACATATTAGGGGAGGAGAGGATTTAGGAAGACAATGGTACGAAGACGGAAAACTGTTAAAAAAGAAAAATACCTTTACAGATTTCATCGATTGCTCTAAATTTGTAATTAACGAAAAGTTTACTTCTTCTAAACATTTGTACGCAGAAGGAGGATCAGCAGGAGGATTATTGATGGGAGTGATCATAAATGAAGCCCCGGAATTATACAACGGAGTTATTGCTCAGGTACCTTTTGTAGACGTTATTACAACAATGTTAGATGACAGTATCCCGTTAACAACAGGAGAATACGACGAATGGGGAAACCCAAACAAGAAAGAATATTATGATTATATGTTGTCCTACTCACCATATGATAATATAAAATCGCAAGATTATCCTAATATGTACGTTTCTACAGGATTGCATGATTCGCAAGTGCAGTACTGGGAACCTGCAAAATGGGTGGCAAAGTTGAGGGACATGAAAACAAATAATAAATTTTTGTTTTTGGATACCAACATGGATGCCGGACATGGCGGTGCTTCAGGACGATTTGAAGCCCTAAAAGACTTAGCAAAGGAATTTAGTTTTTTATTAGATTTAGAGAAAATTAAAAGCTAATTAGAAATTTTTTGTTAAATTTGCAACCTATCAGGGTTATTTAAAAATACCTTGATTAACTATTTTTTTATGAAAGAAGAAATAAACGCTTATAATAATGTTTTAGAATTAATAGGTAACACCCCGCTTATTAAGCTAAATAAAATCACCGAAGAGTTAGAAGGAAATTTCTACGCAAAGGTAGAAGCTTTTAATCCGGGACATTCCTCAAAAGATAGAATAGCGTTATATATTATTGAAGAAGCCGAGAAAAAAGGAATACTTTCTCCAGGAGATACCATAATAGAAACTACCTCTGGAAATACAGGATTTAGTCTGGCAATGGTAAGCATTATAAAAGGTTACAACTGTATTTTGGCAGTAAGCTCAAAATCATCGAAAGATAAAATTGACATGTTGAGAAGTTTAGGAGCCAAAGTATATGTTTGTCCCGCGCACGTTTCGGCAGATGATGAACGATCTTACTATAATGTCGCTAAACGATTACACGAGGAAACCAAAGGTTCAGTTTACATTAATCAATATTTTAATCAGTTAAATATTGATGCTCATTACAACACTACAGGTCCTGAAATCTGGGAACAGACAAAAGGAAAAATAACGCATCTTATTGCATGCAGTGGAACAGGAGGAACTATCTCCGGTACAGCAAAATTCTTAAAAGAACAAAATCCAAATATTAGAATTCTAGGTGTTGATGCTTTTGGATCAGTATTGAAGAAATATCACGAAACAAGAGAATTCGATAACAAAGAAATTTATCCATACCGTATTGAAGGTTTAGGAAAAAATCTTATCCCGTCTGCTACAGATTTTGATATTATTGATAAATTCATGAAAGTAACCGACGAAGAAAGTGCTCACTCAGCAAGAGAAATCACTCGTAAAGAAGGTTTATTTGTTGGATACACTTCAGGAGCTGTAATGCAGGCGATCAAGCAATATGCAGAAGAAGGTGAGTTTACCAAAGACAGTAATATTATTGCAATTTTCCCTGATCACGGTTCACGTTACATGAGTAAAGTATTTAGTGATGACTGGATGAACGAACAAGGATTCTTTGATAGTATCAATGAAGAAGAAGTTCAAAAAATAGAATTCGTAAAGTAGTCAAATACTTTTTTTTAATAACAAGCTCCTGATAAAAATCAGGAGCTTTTTTTATATCTGAAATTAAGTTTCTTCTCTAAAGAAATTTTCTTAAAATTATATTGATAACGTAGCAGTATCCGATGAAGTTGATTTTTTTTTAAGGAAAAATTACTATTTTAAGAATTCCACTAAACTTTGTATTGTGTATTAAGTAAGTAAAATCGTGTATTTTTAAATTTTCAACGATTATTTGTGTCAATCGTCGGTAAAATTTTTGACAAACTGTATAATAGTATAGATTAGATGTGTTAAAAAGACACATCCCTTAAAGCCCAAAAATCTACCCTAATGAAAAAAATACTACTCACAATAATGTTTGTAAGTTTTTTAAATAGTAATGCCCAAAATCCTGTTCAGGAATTCAATTTCAATGGAAATTTAAACAGTAAGGATAATACCATTTCCTTTGTCGGAGCCGCTAATTTTGTAAATGACAGAATGGGAGTGGCCAAAAGCGCTCAACGTTTGATCAGTAAAGCTTTGCAGGCAGTTGTTGGCGATCTTCCTCAGGATAATAAACCCAGATCAATGTCTATTTGGGTAAAATTTAATACGGTCATTGCACCAAATTATGTTTTTGGATATGGCTCACCGGCAAATGGCCAGTATTTTGGATTAGTGCAACAAGCTGCAGCTGGTGGAAATTCTGATGCAAATTTTACAGGATGGGGAACTGCAAATGACATTGTAGCGTCTATTCCGCTTCAAAAAGAGGTCTGGTATCAATACTGTATCACTTATGATGGAAACGTGTCAAAATTATACCGAAATGGCGAATTACTAAAGTCGGCAGAAGGAATCTCAAGAACAACAAAAGGCTATATTTTTAGATTAGGAGAATTAAATACAACCATTGGTATAAATGCAGATGTAGACGATCTGAAAATATATAATGTAGCCATGACAGATGAACAGGTTATGGAGTCTTATACCAGCTCTAAACCAATTGTTTCTCAAGTAGCAGAAACTGCTCCTGCGACTTCAGCTCCAAAAAAAGCGGTGACTACTACTGCAGCCGTAAAAACTAAAACGACCGCAAGTACAACAGCTTCTGCGCCTGCAACTACAAATACCGCAAATACAGGTACTAAAATTGTTGAGGTTTTCTCGCAGGGAGTAAAAATACCGGGAACTAATGCTTCTAATATTAGTGATTTACCGGAAGGTATTTATTTGGTAAAAATTACTAATGCAAAAAAATAATCTGAATGCAGGAAACATTTTTTATGAATTCCAATTTTCAGCATTCTGTTTTGAATACAAAAAGCCTTCTAAATAACATTAGAAGGCTTTTTTGTTTTTACGATTTACAGCAATTAACTTATAACGCTAATAACTACAAATAAAATCACCAAAATGATTACGGCAACTTTAGTATATTTTGATGTTTGCATCAGAGTATATTTTTTAGTTTATAAATTGTTTTGATGCAAATATAACAGGAAAAATCATTTTTTGATAAAAAGTTTATCAGAAACAAAAAAGCCCCGAAAAATCCAGGGCTTTGATTTATTATATTTGAAAAAGAAGTTTTTATGCTTCCTGCATAGTATGATAAACGTTCATTACGTCATCATCTTCTTCAATTTTTTCGATTAATTTTTCAACATCAGCAATTTGAGCTTCAGTAAGTTCTTTTGTGATTTGAGGAATACGCTCAAAACCAGAAGACAAAATTTCAAGACCTCTGTTTTCTAATTCTTTTTGCAAAGCACCAAAGCTTCCAAAAGGAGCATAGATTAAGATTCCGTCTTCGTCCTCAAAAACTTCTTCGGCACCAAAATCAATTAATTCTAATTCTAATTCTTCAGGATCAAGATTTCCTTTTGCAATTCTGAAATTACAAGTATGGTCAAACATAAATTCAACAGAACCCTGAGTTCCCATTGTACCGTTACATTTGTTAAAATAACTACGAATATTGGCTACAGTTCTGTTATTATTGTCAGATGCAGTTTCAATCAAAATAGCAATTCCGTGAGGAGCATATCCTTCAAACAAAATTTCTTTGTAATTGGCAGTATCTTTATTACTTGCATTTTTGATAGCGCGCTCCACATTGTCCTTAGGCATGTTGGCCGCTTTTGCATTTTGTATTACAGCTCTTAATCTAGAATTGGCATCTGGGTTAGGACCGCCTTCTTTAACAGCCATAACGATATCTTTACCAATTCGGGTAAATGTTTTGGCCATTGCAGACCAACGTTTCATCTTTCTTCCTTTTCTAAATTCGAACGCTCTTCCCATTACTAATTTTTTATTTTGTGATGCAAAAATACGGTTATTCCTTATTTTTCCAAAATCAAAACTATTCTTTTTTTAGATTAAGTTTTTTGTTTCAGGTTTCAGGTTTCGCAAAGCATAACTTGATCCTGAAGCTTCGGGAGAAACCTGAAACAAAAAAAACTTCCTATTTAGCTCCGTTAAATTCAGTAATAATATTCACAGCTTCGTTTAGGTACGGATTTGTTTTGAGATTATTGATCTGGTACTGATTGATCGTTTTTTCGGTAGGATAAGCGCCCAGTAAAAATTGGTTGACAGTTGAATTATAAACATCCAGTGGATTGTTGTCATCATTAAAGGTATGAATGTCTGTCCAAAGTGAGTTAATGTTTTTTTTCTGCTCAAAAATAGCATCCAGCGTCATCGGAATTTCTGATTTGGGTACATTTACAATCTGATCAATTTTTTTATTGATTTTCTTTATATCATTAAAATAAAAGTTGCCTGCTAATCTTGCAGAGCTGTTTTTGGCTATTTTATCTATAATATTTCTTTTAACGTAAGGTTTAAATTTTAAGAAAGATTCAATACTGTCATTTTTTATAGCCGTCGGAAAATCACTTTCTTTTTGATACACATCTTCGTAAAATTCAGGAAGTACCACATCGGGTTTAACACCAATATATTGATGGCTTTTGCCTGTTACTCTGTAAAATTTATTAATTGAAATTTTCAGGAAATCAGTATTTTTATCTTCGTCAAGCGAAAGAATGGTCTGCATCGTAGCTTTGCCAAGCGTATTACTGCCTAATAGCAAAGCACGGTTATAATCCTGCATGATAGAAGAGAAAAACTCACTTGCCGAAGCCGTATTGCTATTTATCAAAATCACAATCGGACCTTTGTAAATTAACCCTCTGTAAGGATCCTGTATCACAGATTGATTTTTTTTGTTGTCTACAACCACCGAAAGTGGGCCATAATCAACAAACATTCCGGCCAGTTTTATGGCTTCTTCCATAGAACCTCCACCGTTGTCAATTAAATCAATTACAAGTCCTTTTATGTTGTCTTTTTCTAATTTAATTACTTCGCGCGCAACATCATCGGCGCAGCCTTTTCTGCTGTTTCCGTCTAAATCGGCATAAAAACTTGGAATTTTAATGTATCCGATTTTGTTTTCTTTTCCAATGATGAAACTAAAAACAGAATTTTCTTCATCCTTCATGACTTGTTTTTCAATGTAGACGTCGAAATTTTTTCCGGAATTTCGTTTTAATGTCAAAACAATATTTCGGTTTGATTCTGATAAAATCATCGTTGAAATAGATTCTAACGAAGCGCAGGAAACCTGTAATGTTTCTTTTTGATTGGAAACTGACACAATCTGATCGCCTTTTTTGATCTGACCGGTTTTAAAAGCAGGCCCATTCGGGTCAATTTCATCAATTATAATTTCATTTTTTTCATTGAGATTAACGGTCATGCCAAGAGATAAATGCTCTTTGGATAGAGATGCCACAAAACTCGATTTTGAATCATCACTAAAATAGGCTGTATGTGGATCAAAATAAGTGCAGAAAAAATTATATAATTTTTCTTCCTGTGTACTTTTTGTTTCTAATAAAGTATTGATCCTGCAGATCTCATTAGATAAAATCATGTTTTTTGAAGCCGCTTCAATCGTTTTAAAGTTCGCTTTTATAGAATCAAGGTTATCGCTCGTTTCTGCCATTTCATCCAAAATCTGATAACGGAGTTTCTTTGTCCAGACTTTTTCAATGTTTTCTTTTACAAGATAAAAAGGAAACGATTTTTTGTAAAACCTGATTGTATCTTTTATAGTATAATCAATAGGTTCTTTTTGTATTTTTTCTAAAACCGTTTTGGTTCTCAAAAGTCCGTTTCTGTACTTATTAGTGATATCACCTAAAAAACGGCAATCATTCTGCAGGATAAAATCATCCAGATTTAAACGGTAATTTTGGTACATTTCATTGTATTCGCTTAATAGGAATATATTTCTCGAAGGATCTAGATCATTGATCAGATTGTCAAAAACAAACACAGAAAGACTATCATCCACCGGTTTTGGACGAACATGTTCTGTCTGGATTACTACATTTATTTTGTTTAGTATTTCGCAAGTTTTGTTACTATCCTGACCAAACACGATGCCTGTAGTTAACATTAATACTAAATATATCTTTTTCATAAAATCTGAAAGTCATCGTTTACACTAAAATTACGGTAATTTTTCGATAAAAGACAGTATTTTCTCTAAAATATTGTTGACGAAATAATTTTTAGCGACCAGTGCCATTAAGGGCTAAGAGCTTTTTGTGCAGAAGGAATTGTAACAAATTCATTAAACTTAA
>SEBM01000599.1 GCA_004296145.1 Flavobacterium sp. | reverse complement strand
GTTAATATAGTTGGATGTCTGATTATTGGATTTCTGACTTCTTATTTTATGAAAAATGATAATTATTTAAAATATCTTCTCATTACAGGATTTTGTGGTGGCTTTACAACATTTTCTACTTTTTCTGTTGAAAATTATTCATTATGGCAAAATCAACAATACGGAATTTTACTTTTATATGTGGTTTTGAGTATAGTTTTAGGTTTTGTCGCAGTAATTATGGGGATGAAATCTCAGATTTTATTACAGTAGTTTAATTTTTTTGAAAATAAGTCATCTGATTTTTAATGGATTATTAATTCAGGATGAAATTAAATTTAAAATTGTTTTGCAGATATTGAAAAGAGTTTTATATTTGCACCACTGAAAACGAGAGATCGTAACAAGTAAGGAGAGGTGGCAGAGTGGTCGATTGCGATAGTCTTGAAAACTATTGACTGTAACAGGTCCGGGGGTTCGAATCCCTCCCTCTCCGCTGGTTGAGAAACTAAAATAAGCTAAAACGCTGTAAACATCAATGTTTACAGCGTTTTTTGTTTTGCGCTAGAGTCAAAAAAAATCAAAATAGGTCACGATTTATATGACCTTTTTAGTGACCCATCCTGAAAATTTGAAAATAGATTACGAAAAACTCAAGGAAACCCAATCAATAGGCAGTACTATCCAACCAAAACAAACCCTATTTCTCATCTAAAAATTTTTCTAAAACATCGGCTTTGGATTTACAGAA
The DNA here is from genome assembly GCA_004296145.1 of Flavobacterium sp. Lineage (GTDB taxonomy): Bacteria > Bacteroidota > Bacteroidia > Flavobacteriales > Flavobacteriaceae > Flavobacterium. Next base: position 1,775 of record SEBM01000599.1, on the reverse strand, counting down.
TGTTCAGGAGCTTCCTGAATGACGTCCCAATGTTCTACAATTTTCTTGTTTTTAACACGGAAAATATCCATAATAGCGCTGATTTTTCCATCGGCACCTAATTCTTTTTTGTGAATAAAAACCAAATCGCCTTCTGCGGCTAAATGTTCTGCAACAATTTTTTCTTTGGGTGCGCCTTCAAACCAAATTTCCGTGGCGGTTTTCAGGGCTGCACTACCATCGGCTACACTTGGATTGTGCTGAATGTAATCTTGACTCAAATACGTGTCAATTGCAGTAAAATCCTTATCACCAAACAATTGCTGATAAAAATTCATCACTGATTTTTTGTTGGCCTCTTCCTGATTTAGGTTTCTTTTGGTTTTTTCAGGTCTTTCTGTACCACTAAACATCGGGTGAAGGTTGGCTGCTTTTTCCGGGATTTCCTGAATTACGTCCCACATTTCCACAATTCTGTTGTTTTCTACTTTAAAAATATCGGCAACCGCTTCGTATTTTCCTGCTGGATTTTGCATTTTCATATGCAAAAAGACAAAATTTCCGTCTGCAGCTACATTTCTGAAATCTACTTTTATTTTTGGAGCGTTGCTAAAATCTTTGTTGAAAGCATTTTTAAGAGCTTCACGTCCGTTTTCCATCTGCGGATTGTGTGTGATGTAATTTGGACTTAGATACTGGTCAATTGCCGAAACATCTTTGTCGCCAATTAATTTCTGATAAAAAGTCATCACCAATTTTTTGTTGACTTCTTCTTGTTTTGGGTTTCTTTTGGTTTGTGCGTTTACCGAAAGACTAAACACAAATGAAACCACAATTAGAGCTATTTTTTTCATATTATTTTTATTTGGGCAGCTTTTCCGCCTTCCGCTCCCTCCCGATTTTACATCGGGATCCGCTCAAGTCGGGCTGCAAAGAAAACCACGTTACAATTCACATTTACTGCATTGCATTATTCACCGTTTGGCTATCTACAAACTGCTCAAAACTAATTATTTTTCCATCTTTCAATTTCCAAATGTGGGCAACTCTTGCAGAAAATGCTTTGTTTGTAATCTTGTAAGTTCCTGTGTATTTGCCAAAAGCAACTACTTTGTCATCGCTAGCAACATAATCTTCGGGTGTAAATTTATAATCTATCCATTCACTACCCAATCGGCTAAAAACATTTTTAGAAATATTTTCTAAACCGATATAAGTTCCTGCATACGGAAAACCTTTGGCTTCTGTCCAGGAGATATTTTCGGCTACATATTTGGCTAAATTTTTGCCGTTTTCTTCCGAAGTTTTGCCTTCGTAAGTGCTTTTAATGATTTCGAGATTAGTCATAAGTATGTAAGTTAATTAGTCGTAAGTTTTTTTTAGTCATAAGTCAAAAAAGTTGTAAGTTAAAAAAGTCGTAAGTTTTTTTAGTCATAAGTAAGTTAGTCATAATTCTGACTTTCGACTTACCGACTAATAAGACTTACCGGCTAACGACTAAAATGACTAAACTGACTTACTCCTTCTTTATTGCTTTTATAAATCCTCTGATAATTTTTGATACTTCGTTGCACGATGATAAAATTTCAGTTGCTTGTTCGGTTTCAATATAATTTAGGCGATTTGCTAGATAAATCATAGATTTTACTTCGCTACACGATGCAATCGCAATGTATAGAAATCTCGAAAAATCGGCATCGCTACTTCTGTCAAAACCTTCTGCAATATTATTTGAAATTGAAACTACCGCCCTGCAAATTTGATTTTTAAACCCAAAATCACTTATTCCAGAAAAG
>SEBM01000598.1 GCA_004296145.1 Flavobacterium sp. | reverse complement strand
CTAATGATAATATGATGAAACAGTTTGCTTATTGGTATAATAAAAAGTATAATATAATTTCCCCCGTAGTAGAAATAGAAATGTAAAAATCAAAAATACTGTAAGAAAAGTATTATTTCGTTGTTATAAATTTATATCTTTACTTCGCAAAACAATCAAAGGAGAAATCCTAAACTTTTTTAAAGTAAACATAAGCGAATACCTCGCCACGGTGAAGGAACGGGAAACTGTCCTAAATCATTCCTTTGAATGTTTTGCACACCTAAAGCGAGGTATTCGTGTATCTAACATTTTCTATTATGCAAAAAGAAAATCAAAAAACATCACATCATGATGTTATGCCCTCGGTGGTCAATTTCGTTTCAGACCTTTGGTTTGAGGGCGATTTTAAAGAACAGCCTTTGTACCTGCAGGAAATTTTTGAGTTAATGCTCACAACAGAATTTGGCGACGATCGGGATTTAAGACTCAAAATGCTAAGCTGTTTAAGAACCAGCAGAAATCTGGCAGAAACTTTGTCTGCGTTTTCAGATAAACAGATTATTAAGGCTTGTAGTAATGTTGTGGTTGCTAAAGCTGTTTAAAATTTTTATTTAGAATATTATTTAAAGCTTCGCGATTGCGGAGCTTTTTTTGTGTTTTGAAGTTTTATTTTGTGTTGAGAATAACACTCAGTTTGTCATTTCGACCGGAGGGAGAAATCACACGCGGGATTCCAGCATTATGGTTACGAGTGTGATTTCTCACTCCGGTCGAAATGACAAAACTTTCGAGATTTGCATTACGGAGCTACTTGTGGAGATTTCTCCTCCGTCGAAATGACAATATTGGAGAAATTGTTTATGGAGTTTTTAGTGAGATTGCTTCGTTCTCGCAAGACAATATCATATTTTGAAACGATTGTATCAAATGATCTTTTACTAAAAGTTCTTATAAAAAATCAAGTGCCCTAGCCCAGATGGAAGCGGCATCCTTTTGTGTCTCGTTTTTAACGAGAGACAAAAGATATAGCGGACAGCTGGAAATAGCTCCTGAAAATTCTAATAAATAAATTGAGATGACTTATTTCTTCTTGAATTTATACTCTCGTTTTTTACTTTTTGGGTTAAGGTCTACAAATTCGTATGTATCAAAATCTTCGAAATAGGTTTTAAAGAAATCGGATGCTTTTTCTAAAGACCAGGTTTTTGGATAATGAAAACCGTCAAATTCTGCATTTTGGAGATGAAGTTTAAAATCATGACTGAATTCATCGCCTCCGGAATAGGTTAAAGCAATTTTGCCTGACCAGTCGATATCAAATTTATTTTGAGTTGTGGGAGTCACTTTTATTCTGTGATTGGCGCAGGTATCGTGACCTAATAAGTAAATTCCGAATGCGAGTTCGTCACAATCAAAACCTTCCTCATCATCATCTTCAGAAAAAGTATCGGCTAATAAATCGTCTTTTATAAAATCATTAAAAACAGCTTTTCCGGCTGTTTTATTAATCTTAATTCCATAATCGCCCCAATACGTCGAAGACAGGATGCATTTATGATAATTGCTCCATGCTATCTTAGAATCCCAATTGCTCTTAGAATCTTCATCTTCATCTTCGTCTTCTGTTTCATCTTCAGCATAATAATTATCTGTTTTCAGATGAAAATCAAACCACATCGATTCGTCTTCTTCAATTCTTCCGCTCCATTCAAATTCTTTTAGAGCGTGACCGTTTGGATAAGGATTTCCTAAAAAATAGATTCTGTCCGGCTGATTCATTTTTATATTTTTTTAGAATTCAAAAATATAAATAAAAACTATTCTTACTAATTTATATTCAAAATAAGAAACGGTCCCGAAGTTTCGGGAATAAATTTACTGAGTTAATCCAAATCTTTTGGCCAGCCAAATTTCATGATGTGTTCAACAAAATCTTCAGCACCTTTATTTGTTTCGATTACATAATCGTATAAAGAAAAATCAACGGAAGGTTCTTTTGTAACGGTAGCGAATTTGATATCCTGACTTGAAATTTGAATTGTTAATTTATGCTTGTAGTTTTCTGGAAAGCAGTCAATATCAAACAGATGAAAATGATTAAAGATTTCATAATAGGTGATTTGAGATTCAAACCTTTCTTTTAGATAATTTTCGAATTTTTCTACATTGATTTTTTCCTTATCAGAACTATCCTCTAATATATTTTGTTGTTTTTTGTCGAATACAAAGTCAGTATAAAGTAATGCTGATAATGTGATGTTTAGAAACCAAACTGAACTAATAAACGAAAAACCATAATAAAAAAAATCGAAGTCTTCTATTGTATAGGTTAAACTAAAAAATGTGACGAAAATTAAAATAGTTATAAAAATTAAACCAGGACTCGGTTTTAGCTTAAAACAAAACTTTAAAGTGGCAAGCTGAAAGAATAGATAAGCAATTAGAACGGCTAAAAAAGAAAAGATTTCTACTCCAAAACTTATTGTGACTAATACAAAATAAAAGAGACTGAATGCTAATCCGATG
>SEBM01000080.1 GCA_004296145.1 Flavobacterium sp. | reverse complement strand
ACCTTATCGGCGCCGGCTGCTTCCAGTTTTTGCTTCAGGAATTCGGCAGTTTTTAATACATCAGCTTTAAATTTCGGATCTGCGCTTACAGATGGTATGCGCAGCAAATCCATTAATTCGTTCAGGAAGCGGTCTTTATTGGCGTTTAAATAGTCGGTCATGATTTCTGTTTTATAAGGCTAAATTTAAAGAAAAAAGCCATTCCCACGTGAGCAGGAATGGCTTTTTTATAATTAATGCTACTGATTATTTGTAATTCGGCTTATTTTTCAAAAAAACAAATAGCTGACTCTATTTTAGAATAATAATTATTATTTTTGCTCCCTGTTAAAATAAAATTATTACTTCAATATATTATGGTAAAAGATTTATTCGAAAGAATTCAAAACAATAAAGGACCATTAGGAAAATGGGCTTCGCAAGCCGAAGGTTATTTTGTGTTTCCTAAATTAGAAGGAGAACTTGGTCCGAGAATGCAGTTTGGTGGAAAAGATATTTTGAACTGGAGTATAAATGATTACTTAGGATTAGCAAATCACCCGGAGGTGCGTCAGGCAGATATTGACGCTGCGGCAGAATATGGTGCAGCTTACCCAATGGGAGCACGTATGATGTCCGGTCATACAAAATACCACGAGCAACTAGAGAATGAATTGGCTGCTTTTGTAATGAAAGAATCTGCTTATTTATTGAATTTTGGTTATCAGGGAATGGTTTCTACTATTGATGCCTTAGTAACAAAAAATGATATTATTGTTTATGATGTTGATGCTCACGCATGTATTATAGACGGTGTTCGTTTGCATATGGGTAAACGTTTTACCTACAAGCACAATGATCTTGAAAGTATGGAGAAAAACCTTCAGCGTGCTACCAAAATGGCGCTTGAAACTGGAGGGGGAATTTTATTTATTACTGAAGGTGTTTTCGGAATGCGAGGACAACAAGGTAAACTAAAAGAAATCGTAGCATTAAAACAAAAATACAATTTCAGATTATTGGTTGATGATGCACACGGTTTTGGTACACTTGGTAAAACAGGTGCCGGAGCAGGTGAGGAGCAGGGAGTTCAGGCAGATATTGATGTTTACTTCTCTACTTTTGCAAAATCTATGGCTAATATCGGAGCTTTTATTGCTGCAGACAAAGACATTATTGATTACCTAAAATATAATTTACGTTCACAAATGTTTGCAAAAGCGTTACCAATGATTCAGACAATCGGATCATTAAAACGTTTACAATTATTACGTGATAATCCTGGATTGAAAGATAAATTGTGGGAAAACGTAAACGCATTACAAAATGGACTTCGCGAAAGAAACTTTAATATTGGTGATACAAATACTTGTGTAACACCAGTTTATTTGCAAGGAAGTGTTCCTGAAGCAATGGTTATGGTAAATGACCTTAGAGAAAACTACGGTATTTTCCTGTCTATCGTAATTTATCCGGTAATTCCAAAAGGTATTATTTTGTTAAGAATGATCCCGACAACTTCTCATACAATAGCTGATATTGATGAAACGTTAACGGCATTTGAAGCAATTCGTGAAAAATTAGAAAACGGAACATATAAAGAAATTGCAAGCAGAACTACTGTTGATTTAGATGCTTAATTTCTAAAGAAAATAGATTTCCATTCATATGGGAATTATGTAAAAAAATCCATTCTTACTCAGAATGGATTTTTTTTATATTCTGCTTAAATTTATAGTAATAAAACATTAAACTAAGTATTATGAAAAAATTATTCGCACTCACATTAATTATTATGGTTGGTTTTGTTTCCTGCAAAAAAACAGATACAGTAACCGGAGAAATTCCAGCAAGCGCACCAAAAGTAGCTGAAACTGCTGAACCAGCAGGAAATCAATGCTATTCATATTCAGCCAATAACAGTATGGTAGATTTAAGCTTCAACGTAAATTCTCATCAGGAAGTAAATGGAACCCTGAGCTATAATTTGTCAGAAAAAGATAAAAACGAAGGTATTTTGGTCGGAAATATGAAAGGTGACACCCTTATTGCAGATTATACTTTTACATCTGAAGGTGTTTCTTCTGTACGTGAAGTAGCATTTTTGAATAAAGGAGGTGCATTTATCGAAGGTTATGGAGAAACAGTAGAAGCAAACGATAAAATAACGTTTAAAGATAAATCAAAACTAAAGTTTGATCAGAAAAACGTATTGGTAAAAGTAGATTGCAAACCAGTGCAGTAAAAAAAAATCCCTTTTTTGAAAAAGGGATTTTTTTTTAAGTCTCAGTCTCGGTTTTCAGTCACAGTAAGTTGAAAACTGCGACTGCGACTGAAAACTATAAATTCTTCAGATAAGTCTTTCTTTGACAATGAATAATTGGATCAAAGTTTTTCCAAAGTAAATGTATGGCAGTGTTTTCTGCTAATTCCGGAGTTCTGATACAATTCTGAATTCCTTTTTCAGAAAAAGTCTTATAATATTCATCAAAAATAATCGCAGTAACACCTTTGTTCTGATAATCAGGATGAACCCCGATTAAGTAAAAAACAACATCCTTGCTCTTTTTTCTTGCTTTTAATAAATGAAGAAAACCAAACGGAAAAAGTTTTCCTTTTGCTTTCTGTAAAGCTTCTGTAAAACTTGGCATTACAATACTAAAGGCTACTAATTTATCATCTTTGTCAACTACAAATTTGATGTATTCGGGATTGATAAAACTGATGTATTTCTTTTTGAAATATTCTTTCTGAACATCAGAAATAGCAACAAACGAAGCCAGTTTTGCATACGATTCATTAAACAAATCAAACATTTTGTCAACGTGTGGCATAATGTCTTTTGTCTTCGTAAAAGTAAGTGATTTTAAACCGTATCTTTTTTTGATAAGTTCCTGAGCTTTTAAGAAAAACTCAGGTTTTACGTTAGAAAACGGGAATATACTTTCTATATATTCTTTTTCAATCTGAAAACCTAATTGTTCAAAATGCGTTACATAATAAGGGTTATTGTACCAGGTAATCATAGTTCCGACCTGATCATAACCTTCTGTAAGCACGCCCACTTTGTCTAAATTAGAAAAACCCATTGGGCCTTCAGCATGTTCCAGATTGTGTTTTCTTCCTAATTCGTATACTTTTTCAAGAAGAGCTTTAGTAACTTCGATGTCATCAATAACATCAAACCATCCAAAACGAACTTTTCTTTTGTGCTGATTATTTACTTCTTCCCAATTAATAATAGCTGTAATCCTTCCGACAACTTCATTGTTTTTATACGCCATATAGAAATAAGCTTCGGCATTATCAAAAACAGGATTTTTAGTTTTATCAAAAGATTCTAACTCGTCTGCAATAATTGGCGGAACCCAATATGGATTGTTTTTGTATAAAGAAAAAGGAAATTTAATGTATTCCGTTAATTCTTTTTTAGATATGGCTTCTTTAATTGTAATCATTAAGATTGTATGTAAATAGTTCTTTTTAAAAGAGTTGGATTATTAATTTTATTCGTATTTAGATTTTCTGTTTCTTTCCTGTTCCTGATAATCAGTTTCTTTTTTAGATTTTCCTCCTTTAGGATCTTTCGATTTTTTTTCTTTTCTGGATTCTTTCTTCAATTCTACTTCATTTTCCTTGTATTTTCCGTCATAACGCCACGAAACTCCAACTCCTCCATATAAAACAGAAGGTGTATTTTTAAAGTTTGTGCTCACAGAAGCATCAACCTGTAAATTACGATTGATTAAATAGGCCGCTCCGCCACGTACAATCGCATCGCTGTAAAAATCACTTTTGAATCCTTGATTTTCAACAAAACCTGACCATTTGTTATTAAAACCGTGCGTCAAAGTTAATACATATCCATAACTTGGATAGTCTGTCGTGATATAATCTGCAATAATATTAGTAACAAAAACCCATCTTCCGTCGCCAAATAAATTTTGAGTGACCAAAACTACCTTTGGAGAAATACTACCTTCCGGAGAAAAAGAATACGGATTATCTGCTCCGACAAAATTAGCCCCTGCAAAAACAGAAACGGCTGGAATTAACGAATGCCAGTCAAAACGGTGATTTGCTTTGTAGCTGTATATGTTTTTTGTTTTTTCATAATTTTTGAAAGGATCATAAATAAGGTATTTTGCTCCCAAGACAGTCTGTCTGAAATTATTTTTTTTGTAACTCGTGTATGGAGTATCAAAATTTTCCATTTGATATTGTAAATCAAGTACAAATTCTAACTTTTCAAGAAACGCGCCATATCTCAAAGTTAAATCTGTACCGAAACCAGTTGCATCATAAGCAAGTAAATCATGTTTTTCTTTTATTCCGTAAACACCAATTTCTGCCTGAATAACAGTTTTTCCAACAGCAAAAGCGGACATGGTTTCGCCTGGGCGGTTAGAATTAATTACATCAGTGTATTGTGCAAAGAATAATTGGGGAATAAGGCAAAGAAAAACGATAAGTAAGTTCTTAATTTTTAACATACATTTATTTTTGGGGATTAAAAAGTAATAACGCATTTCAAATGTACATATTTTATTATTTATTTAAGATTCATATTTTATTTTTAAACAATGGATTTATTAATTTTGGAAAAAATTATACAGTTATGCAAGAAGCATCGATGTCAGGTTTAAGATGGATATTAGGTATTATTGCCTTTTATTATATTTTCAAATTTTTAGCGAGAATCTTTTTTCCAATATTAATGAAGAAAGTAGTTGAACAGGCTGGAGAGAACTTTCAGAGACAACAGCAACAACAGCAACAATATAGTCAAGGTAATAACTGGCAAAATACGCGTACAAATAAAGATGAGATAATCATTGATATGTCAAACGCCAAAAAACCTATGGAAACCAAAAAGGTTGGCGATTATGTTGATTACGAAGAAATAGATTAAGTTTGTGTCCTAAATAAATAGGGATTCATCATTTAACCTAAACAAACCAAAATTGAAAATAGTAAATAAATTCTATCCGCATGCCCTTGTTGTCCTGGGCTTTATTCTTGTTTCCTTAATTTATTTTTACCCGGTTTTGCAGGGAAAACAAATTTTCCAGTCCGATATTGCACAATTTACCGGAATGGCAAAAGAGCAAAATGACTTTAGAGCTGCAGAGCATTCGGAGCCATATTGGACAAATTCTGCCTTTGGCGGAATGCCAACCTATCAGCTTGGAGCAAATTACCCTAATGACTTTATAGGTAAATTAGATGATTTATTGCGTTTCTTACCGCGTCCGGCAGATTATTTATTTCTATACTTTTTAGGTTTTTATGGTTTATTGTTAGTTTTAAAAACTGATCCGTTAAAAGCATTTATAGGAGCCATTGCTTTTGGTTTCTCTACCTATTTAATTATTATTTTAGGAGTTGGTCATAATGCAAAAGCCCATGCTATAGCATACATGCCTTTGGTTATTGCCGGATTTATACTGGTTTTTCAGAAAAAATATGTTTGGGGAGGTTTGCTCACCATGTTTGCCGTGGCTCTTGAGGTTAATGCCAACCACTTTCAAATGACCTATTATTTGTTGATTTTTTTATTAATACTTTCAGGTTATTTTGCTTTTAATTTTATTAAAGAAAAAGAATACAAACCACTTTTAATTTCAATCGGAGTTTTGGCCGTTGCAGGAATTTTTGCCATTGGCGCCAATGCCACAAATTTGATGGCAACAAGCGAATATGCCAAATACAGTATACGTGACAAAAGCGAATTGACATTTAATCCTGATGGTTCTAAAAACGAAACAACGGCAGCAATGACAACAGACTATATCACAGAATATAGTTACGGAATTGCAGAAAGTTTCAATTTGATCGCGCCAAGACTTTTTGGAGGTTCAAGTCATGAAAATGTTGGTACAGATGCCAGTATGTATACCTTTATGCTTGATCATGGTGTTCCTGTAGAACAGGCACAAGATTTTGTATCAGGAATGCCAACATATTGGGGAGATCAGCCAATTGTTTCTGCGCCTGCTTATATAGGAGTTGTAGTTTTCTTTTTGGCCGTTCTTGCTTTATTCATTGACGACAGAAAAATTAAATATGTATTTCTTTCGGGAGCATTGTTTACTTTATTGCTTTCATGGGGTAAAAACTTCTCAATCTTAACAGATTTCTTTATAGAATACGTTCCGATGTATGATAAATTCAGAGCTGTTTCATCTATACAGGTTATATTAGAATTATGTTTTCCTGTTTTGGCTGTTATGGGTCTGCAATCATTTTTTAAAGCGAAAGATGAACCAAAACTGCAACAAAAAGCATTAATACAAACAGGAGTTTTTGGTCTTGGAGTTTTATTGATTTTGTTATTTGCTAAAAGTTTTTTCCATTTTTCAGGAATGATGGATGCAATGTATCTGAAAGATTATGGTCAGGACTTTATTGATGTTTTAAAAGAAGACAGAAAAAGTCTTTATTCTGCAGATTTATTAAGATCAGGATTTTTTATAATAGTAACTTTCGGAATTCTTTGGTTATTTGTCAAAAATAAATTCTCTCAAAATACTACCTTAATAATAGTAGGTCTTTTAATGATCTTCGATTTGTTTTTTGTAGATAAAAAATATGTTTCTGCTAAAGACTTTGTAAGTCCTGTACAAATTGCGGCTCCATTTCAGGAAACGCCAACAGATTCTGAAATCTTAAAAGATAATTCGGTTTATCGTGTTTTTGATGTTCAGGGACAATTGCAGGGAAGATCTTCTTACTTTCATAAAACAATTGGCGGATATAGCGCTGTAAGACCAAGAAGAATGCAGCAATTGATGGATTATCAAATTAATGCAAAAAGTAATTTAGAAATCCTGAATATGCTAAACGTTAAATATGTAATCCAGGTGGATAAAGAAGGAAATCAAATCCCGACAATAAATCCTGAAGCAAACGGAAATGCATGGTTTGTAAGTTCATTAAAACTGGTAAACAAGCCAGATGATGTCATGAAAGCTTTGGATGATCTTGATACTAAAAAAGTAGCAGTTTTTAATGTTCGTGAACACGAAGGTAAATTCAGAAGTGCCCGTTTAAAGAAACAATGGGATACAACAGGAACCATAAAAGTTGTAGAATACAAACCAAACTACATTAAATATCAGTCTGATAACGCAAAAGACGGTTTAGCTGTTTTTTCTGAAATGTATTATAAAAATGGCTGGAATGCTTATGTTGATGGTAAATTAACTGATCATTTCCCTGTTGATTATGTTTTAAGAGCTATGGAAGTTCCGGGGGGAAAACATACCATTGAATTTAAATTTGAGCCTCAGGTTGTGAAAACAGGTGGAACAATTGCTTTGGGAAGTTCAATCGGAATGTTATTGCTTTTGATTGGTGGGATTTATTTTGAAAGAAAAAATCTTAAGATTGAAAATTAACAGATTACTGTTTTGACTTTTAAAATTAAGATTGAGAAATCATTTCGTATATTTGCTATAGTAATTTAAAGCTTAAATTATGAAAACAAGCGTGTTGAGTTTTGGTTCGCCACAAGAATTGGAAGCCAAAAGAATAGCTGAGATAAAATCGCTTTCTTATCTCGAAAGACTGGAAAGACTTATGGCTATTATAGAAGTATCGCATATGCTTAAAACTGCACATAAATTACAATCTAAAAAATAGATGAATGAGCAAATAGTTGCGATTTGGAATAGTTTTTTTGAAAACAAAGTTAAATACATAACTATTGGAGGATTTGCAGTAAATATTTATGGATATAACCGTAATACTGGAGATATTGATATTTATCTAGAAGATACTATTGAAAATCGCATAAATCTTAGAAGAGCCTTAAAATCTATCAATTTGGGTGATTTCGAAACAATCGAAACGATGCAGTTTATTCCTGGATGGACAGACTTCAGTTTAAACTATGGTTTACGGTTAGATGTTATGACTACAGTGAAAGGCTTAGAAGACAAGTCTTTTACTTCTCTTCTGGATGATGCAACAGTTATAATGATAGGAGAAACACCTGTTTATTTTATTGATTATGAGAATTTAATTATCAGTAAAAAAGCAGCAAACAGACCAAAGGATATTTTAGATATTGAAGAGTTAGATAAGTTAAATAAAGACACAGATGACAAAGTCTAACATTGGTTTTGTATAAGAAATAAAATAAATTGGAACAAAAAAAACTCTTAATCATTACTTATTATTTCCCGCCGGCAGGAGGTCCTGGTGTGCAGCGCTGGTTAAAATTTGTAAAATATCTTCCTGAATTTAATATTCAGCCAATTGTTTATGTTCCCGAAAATCCAACTTATCCGATTGTTGATGAAGGTTTGGTCAGCGAAATTTCAGATAAAGTAATTATTCTTAAAAATAAAATTCTGGAGCCTTATCAGTTAGCTTCGGTTTTTTCTAAAAATAAAACCAAAAAAATTGCGTCAGGAATTATGCCTAATAAGAAAAAACAGGGCTTTCTTGATAAACTTTTTCTTTGGGTGAGAGGAAATCTCTTTATTCCGGATGCACGTGTTTTATGGGTGAAACCTTCTGTTTCTTACCTCGAAAAATATATTAAAGAAAATAATATTGATACGATTGTCACTTCTGGTCCGCCTCATAGTTTGCATTTAATTGGTTTAGAATTAAAACAAAAATTAGATGTAAAATGGTTTGCAGATTTCCGAGATCCGTGGACTACGATTGGTTATCATAAAGCATTATTATTGTCATCTTATGCTGCAAATAAACATAAGAGATTAGAACATAAAGTGCTTAATTCTGCCGATACCATTATTGTAACCAGTAAAACTACCAAAACCGAATTTCAGGCTATTACAAACAAGCCAATTTCGGTAATTACAAATGGTTATGATATTGAGAATGTTGAGAAACAAACTTTAGATACCAAATTTACTTTGGCGCATATTGGTTCTTTTTTATCAGATAGAAATCCGCAGTTTTTGTGGGAAACGCTTGTTGAATTATTAAATGAAATTCCAAGTCTTAAAAACTATTTAGAAATTAAATTGATAGGTGCTGTAAGTCAGGAAGTGTTAGATTCTGTTTCTGAATTCAAACTCAATGATTATTTAAATCTTCTTGGCTATGTTTCGCATCATGAAGCGATTGCACATCAGAAGAAATCACAGGTTTTGCTTCTTATCGAAATTAATTCAGAAGACACAAAAAGTATTATTCCAGGAAAATTGTTTGAATATATGGTCTCAAATCGACCGATAATTGCGATTGGACCACAAGGATCTGATTTTGCAGATATTATAAAGGAGACAAATACAGGAGTATTTTTTGATTATTCTGAAAAAGCGAAATTAAAAAGTGTAATTTTGGACTTTTATAATCAGTTTTTGGAAGGAAAATTACAAGCTAATGGCGTTGGTTTACAACAATATTCAAGAAAAAACCTAACCAAACAATTAGTACAATTGATTAGCCAATAAGCTAAATCAAACCTGAACTTTACAATCTAAAATCAAAAATGGGTATTGTCTTAAACCAGTCTTTTAAAAACACCATTATTACTTATATAGGCTTCGGAATTGGAGCTATCAATACACTTTATTTATATCCTGTTTTTTTGGGTGCAACATATTATGCATTAACAAATTATATCCTTTCTGCAGCAAATGTTATCATGCCTTTGTTTGCTATCGGAATGCAAAATACCTTAGTTAAATTTTACTCTCAATATAAAACAGAACAAGAGCGGGAGCAATTTCTCTCTTTTACGGCCTTGTTTCCTATTTTAATGTGTTTTCCTTTAGGAATTGTTGGTTTGTTCTTCTTTGATGATATTACGGCCTTTGTTTCCAAAGAAAATCCTGTGGTAAAAGAATTTATGCTTCTTATTCCGTTTATAGGTATTTGTATGGCCTATTTTGAGATTTTTTATGCTTGGGCAAGAGTACACATGCATTCTGTTTTTGGAAATTTTATTAAGGAAGTCGGACTGAGATTATTATCGTCTTTTTCATTGGTTGGATTATATTTTCACTGGATAACATTAGTTGAGTTTATTTATGTAACCGCAGTAATTTATTTTTTGGCTTTTATCATCACTATGCTTTATGCGTTCTACATTAAAAAGCCCAAATTTCAAATCAATATTCCTCAAAATGTGAAGGATGTGATGGAATATACCTTCTTTATTATTTTGTCAGGAAGCGTTGCTAATTTGCTATTAGATGGTGACAAACTGATGCTGAATCAGTATATGAAAATTGAGAACATTGCTTACTATTCTGTGGCAACTTATATAGCGTTGGTAATTTCTGTTCCGAGTCGTGCAATGCATCAGATCGTATATCCGATTACGGCAAAACTAATGCACGAAAACAAACACGACGAACTAAATTCATTATATAAAAAAACCTCTATCAATTTACAGTTCGTTGGCGGTTTTGTTATGCTGTGTATTTTTGTAAATATCAATCAGTTGTATGAATTGGTTCCTAAGGAATACAGCGGCGGAATCCCAGTAGTTTTCATGATTGGAATGTCAAAGTATTTTGATTTAATTTTAGGGAATAATAACGCTATTATATTTAATACAAAGTATTATAGAATGGTGTTGTATTTAGGATTAATGTTAGTTTTTCTGACTTTCATTTTAAATATGATATTTATACCGATTTGGGGTATTTTTGGTTCTGCTTTTGCTACTTTGTTATCTATAACATTATATAGTTTAGCCAAATTACAGTTTGTTGTCAAAAAACTTCATTTGTATCCTTTTACAAAACAGACGATACATTCTACGCTGCTGACATTTGCTTTGTTTTTACTATTTTATTTTTGGGAATTTCCTTTTTACCAACTTATAAGTATTGCCTTAAAATCTATTATTGTTACTGTTTTTTATGTGTACTTTAATTATAAGTTTAATATCTCACCAGAAATTAATCAGGTTATTAGAGGCCTTTTTAAGAAAATAGGAATTACAATTTCTTAAAGTCTTCATTTTACAACTTTAATTTAATAGATGCTTCCTTTGTTTTATGCTGCATGCGAATAGTTCCTGTTCTTGCAGGCTGAATTATTCTGCTTTGTTTTTACGAAAACGTTTTAATTCTCATAATTAGCTGTGTTTCAAGTTTAAAATTTTGTTAAGCTCTTGATTTAGTGATGTAAAGATTTAAATTTTAACAGTATTTTATTTTGTTATTCGCTTAATAAAAAGTAAATTTATGTGAGAATTTGACATCACTTTGATTCTTGAGATAAAAAATATCTTATAAAATGCAATAAAAGTGATTTTATAATGTTTGTTTTTAAAAGAGGTATATGTTAATAATTGATAAAAATTAACTAAAAGCCGTTATTAGAATTAATTT
>SEBM01000597.1 GCA_004296145.1 Flavobacterium sp. | reverse complement strand
ATCCTAGAGATTATGGATCAAGTATTGGAGGAGGAGGGTTTTGACGTAACAGCGTCTTTAACAACTGAACCCATTGAAAAAATTGAGAAGATTGAACCGGACGTAGTCATTGTAGATGATCACATCAAAGGAAAAAAGAAAGGTTCAGAAGTGATTAAAGAATTAAAATCTGATCCTGAAACAGAAAACGTTGGCGCCGTATTAACTTCAACATCTAAAGATTTGCCCGAAACTGCCAAAGAATGTAAAGCCGACGACTATATAGAAAAACCATTCGACATCGATCATATGGTAGAGGTAGTAAAGAAAAATGCTTAGCTACCTGTTTAGCGTAGGTTCATAGGTATCGGTATTTACAGTAGCATTTAATTCATGTAAAATTTGGTACAAACCAAAATTTGTACGGTTGACATATATAAAATGTTTTACGCCACGTGCCTGTTTAAATTCAGGCATCTTTGAAATCTTTTCGCCGTAGGCATATAATTGATCAAAAAATTCTGGTTTGCTAAAATCAAAAATCTTGTTAATGTATGGTTTTGCAAAAAGGCTGATCATCTCCCGGTAAGATTTATAGTAAAATTCTACCTGCTCTTCGGTATCCTCAGCGTGTATCATATCGAGTTTTCTAAAAGCATCAATCGTTTTAGCCTTATCGTTAATCACATCAGTTGATATTAACGAGAAGAAAGGATAGTAAAAATCATTGGGCATTTCTTTGATGCAACCAAAATCAATTACACCTAAATCTTCATTTGGGGTAATCATAAAGTTTCCAGGATGTGGATCGGCATGTACGGCCCGTAATTCATGCTGCTGGAAATTGTAAAAATCCCAAAGTGCCTGACCAATTTTATTTCTTAACTCCTGAGATGGGTTAGTTTTTAAAAACTCTTTTAAATGCAATCCATCAAGCCAATCCATCGTGATGATCCGTTTTCCTGACAATTCCGGGTAATACTTTGGAAATACAACATGATCAAGATTCTGGCAGTCTTCTGAAAATTGAATGGATCTTCTTACTTCCAATTCGTAATCAGTTTCTTCTAATAAACGTTCTTCAACTTCTTTGATATAGATGTTGAGTTCTCGTTCAGACATGCCCAATAATCTAAAAGCAAAAGGCTTCACCAATTTTAAATCTGATGAAATACTATCGCCAACACCCGGATACTGGATTTTGACAGCTAATTTTTTGCCGTTTAATGTAGCCTGGTGAACCTGACCAATTGACGCCGCATTGCTCGATTTAAGATTGAACGTATCGAAAATTTGTTCTGGGGTTTTACCAAAGTTTTTGGTAAACGTTTTTACAATTAAAGGTCCGGAAAGGGGAGGTGCATTATATTGCGACTGGGTAAACTTATCTACATAAGATTTTGGCATGATGTTTTTATCCATGCTTAACATCTGCGCAATCTTTAAGGCACTTCCTTTTAGCTCACTTAATGATTTATAAATATCTGTAGCATTATCTTCATTAAGCTGCTCCCGATCCATATCAGGATTAAACAGCTTTTTAGAATAATGCTTAATATAGTTACCACCGATTTGGAAACCCGTTTTAACAAATTTTGCTGATCGCTCTACCTTTGTGGTTGGAATACTTTCTTGTGCCTTCATCAACTTTAAAATCCCATCTTTTCTTTAAATTTTCCATTTCGCGATAAAAATTTACCGTAATCGATCAGGTTATCAATTGGCGAATGCTGGAAAAGATCAAATGTTACATTAATTCCTTTTTCAATTGCCTCATCACTCTTCTCAAAACCATCACTGTCATCATTAATCCAGAAATTTACGATAAAAGCAAACTGTACCCAAAGTGCATTTTTATAACGTTTAGTTAGAAATTTACGTTCAGCCAATTCACCGGTATCTAAACCCTCATCAATAACTTCCTCAGCAAAATTTTCGAAAATAGGTTTTACGCCTGACCAAATGCTCGGTGTAGCAACTTTCCCCTGATAATTTCTTAGGCTGTAAATAACGAAACTGCGATCATTTTTTAAATTTTCGAGATAACTATAAAAAAAAGAAAGCATTTTCTCTCTGGAGGTATATTGCAGCCAAACTTCTTGTTCTTTGATTTTGCTAATTGTTTCAAAAGTTAATTCGAACCAAATCTTTTTTTCAATACTTTCGAAAGAAGAATAAAACTGATAAAAATCAGCTTCAGTAATTTTAAGTTTTTTTGCAAAACTGTAAACCGATTTTGGTTTTTCGTTGTTGCTTAAAACATAATCTATATAAGCTGTTCTGATTTGCTGGGCCGTTGCCATAATCACTGGTTTTTACAATAATAACGTTTTAATCATTTGCTTGTTTTATAGTGGCTTTGATTTGTTAATCACAAAATTGTAATAATAGCTTTCAAAATAATTGAAAGTTAGTTTTTTAACTAATTAATTTAGTTTTTAAAAGTGTCGTGTGAAAACTTTTTATCAAATTTAAACTAAAAATATTAGTATAATTGCGTCGTGATATTTAATAAACTACAATAGATATGAT
>SEBM01000079.1 GCA_004296145.1 Flavobacterium sp. | reverse complement strand
GGCGTAAATAATAGTAAAAATACCATTTTACCAATAATCAAGAAAATACAGCAATCCAATTAAAAACAATGGAAAATAAAGTAAAAATATTAATCGTAGAGGATGAATTCATTGTAGCAAATGATCTCAAGATTATATTAAAAAAAAATAATTTCGATGTAGTCGGCATAGCGTCATCTGCAGATCAGGCGAGAACAATGATAAAATCCATACGTCCTGACTGGGTGTTGCTGGATATTATGATTGAGGGAGATGAAACTGGCATTGATTTAGCCCATGACCTTATGGAACAAAAAATTCCATATTTATTTGTTTCAGCCAATACAAATCAGTCAACACTTGAAGCTGTAAAAAAAACACATCCCTATGGTTTTTTGGTAAAACCTTTCAGACGCAAAGATCTTCTGGTGATGCTGGACATTGCGCGTTACCGCTATGCTGTAGAAAATCAAAACCAGTTCAATTCCGAAAAAAAAGAAAATACTCCATTGGTCTTTCCCGGAATTATAGGCAGCGCTCCCCCACTTAAAGAAATATTTTCAAGAATCAGTATTGTTGCCCCAACAGAAGCTTCCGTTCTAATTACTGGTGAAACCGGAACAGGAAAGGAAAAAATAGCACGTGCAGTCCACGAAAATTCGCTGCGCAGAAATAAACAAATGATTGTGGTCAATTGTGCCGCACTTCCTTTTTCATTGCTTGAATCTGAGCTTTTTGGATTTGAAAAAGGGGCTTTTACGGGCGCTGTTTCGAAAAGAATTGGCAAATTTGAACAAGCCCAGGGCAGTACACTTTTTTTGGACGAAATCGGAGAGCTTAGTCTTGATGCCCAGGCAAAATTATTACGTGTATTACAAGAAAAAGAGATAGAACGCATAGGTGGTACAGGAATAATAAAAGTGGATGTGCGTATAATTGCCGCAACGAACCGCAGCCTTGAACGTGAGGTAGCAGAAGGACGTTTCAGGCTGGATCTGTATTACAGACTTAATGTATTTCTAATTGAATTACTGCCACTAAGGGAAAGAAAACAGGATATACTTGAACTTGCCCAGTATTTTATGAAAAATTATAATGCTGCATTTAAAAAGAATATAAAGGGCATAACATCAAAAGTTTTAAGTGAATTGCAAGCCTATAGCTGGCCGGGAAATATTCGGGAGCTCGAGCATCTGA
This sequence comes from Flavobacterium sp., assembly GCA_004296145.1. GTDB lineage: Bacteria > Bacteroidota > Bacteroidia > Flavobacteriales > Flavobacteriaceae > Flavobacterium. Next base: position 10,143 of record SEBM01000079.1, on the reverse strand, counting down.
TAGAACGAAGCGTGCTTCTTGCGGAAACAGAGGAAATTACAAAAATTAATCTTCCTGCCAATATTGAGATAAATAATGCCGCAAAAGATTCTGATAGTCTGGAGTCGTTGCAATTTGTGGAGAAGAATCATATTATAAAGATTTTGAACGTCTGTAATGGTAAAATATACGGGGACAACGGGGCTGCCTCAATTTTAAAAATTTCACCAGTGGCTCTCTATGCTAAAATGAAAAAATTAGGAATCGGACAGGAATATTTTTAAAATATAAATCAGTATAATATCTAAAGTGATATTCCTATATTTATTTCAAATAATATTATAAGTTAATCGGGCAATATGACATACGGCATAGATAATGAAAAGATTGTAATGCGTTTACAGGAGAGAGAACTCGAGCAGTCCAAAATTATTTACATGTGCGAATCACTTGCTCCTGTCACCACAAGAAATGAACTTAGAGATGTCGTGGAAAATTCTATTAAAAGTATATTGGACTTTAGTGAATTGATGATTTGTATCACGAATGAAGAAGAGCAAAATTACAACCTCTTTTATCATAGCGATACTATAGAATACAATAAGCATGTGCAGGAATCGTATAATAAAAATGCTGATTTCTTTTATTCGATACTGCATTCTCCTGATCCATCAATCTTACCTCAGAAGAAAACAGGAAAAGGATCTGATCTACCTTCATTTATCAGGACTACAGGCCAGAAATCAAAACATACCACTATTACCTATGCTTTAACTTTTGACAAATACAATGTCGTGATGTTTTTTTGCTATGACAGACAAACAGACATCGCAAGAAACTGTTTTCATCTAATTAAAAAGCTTTCCGTTCAGCTGAAAATTACTTTGACAAACATTTTAATACGCGAAAAAAATAACACAGTTGCCACGGCAGAGATTAATCTTCAGCCTGATAACAGAAATGAAACAGGCGCCGCAATGGGAATTATTGGCGAGAGCGACCCGATAAAAAAAATACGAAGCCTTATCAGCACAGTAAGTGCATCAGACTGCAACGTTCTTATACAAGGAGAAAGTGGTACAGGAAAAGAACTGGCTGCAAAAGCGATACATTACAATTCAAAACGAAATAAGAAGCCCCTAATTGTGGTTAATTGCGCCGCAATTCCTAAAAACCTGATTGAAAGTGAATTATTTGGCCATGAGAAGGGCAGTTTTACCGGGGCTACCTCCAAAAAAACAGGCAAATTTGAACAGGCCCATCAAGGCACGATCTTTCTGGACGAAATTGGGGAAATGCCTTTGGAGCTTCAGGCTAAAATTTTGAGAACCTTAGAACAAAAGGAAATTCAGCCTATAGGTTGTAATATTACAAAGATTGTTGATATCCGAATAATCGCTGCAACAAATGTAGATTTACAAAACGAGGTGCTGAAAGGAAATTTCAGAGCAGATTTATTTTACAGGCTAAATGTATTTCCTATCGATATCCCGCCATTAAGAAATCATCCCGAAGACATTGCTGATTTGGTAAAATATTTTATAAACAGGTACTGTAAAAAATATGAAAAACCTTTTACTACAACAACTCTTAAAGTCCTTAATGGATTAAAGACTTATCAATGGCCCGGCAATATCAGAGAACTGGAACATGCGGTAGAGAAAGCAGTACTTATGTCTGGCGGAAAGATTATTTCTGAAATAAACACAGGTGACCAGAATATCATAAAGGCGCCTAATGACAAAAATTACATAAAACCCTGGCATGAGTTTGAGAAAGAGTATATACTCAAAGCACTTAAATTCTGCAGAGGAAAAGTTTCAGGCCCAAACAGCGCATCAGCATTTTTAGAAATTCCTCCAACAACACTCAAATCCAAAATGCTAAAGCTGGGTATAAAAAAAAGACATTATCTGTTAGATTGAAGTTGACTGGCCCATTAAGGATTTCAACTGGTCTAATGAAATACAATAAAATTACTACGATATAGCACAATTTTTATATTACAATTTCATAAGGAATTAAATTAAGCTACTTCTCTTCCTAAAGGTTATCATGATGGTTAGTCCGGAGATGTTTTGAATTTCAAATGTCCCGTTTATCTGATTGGCAAGCCCTTCCATTAGATTCATTCCGAATGAGTCCAGCCCTTTTAATTCAAAATCTTTGGAAAGTCCCACCCCATTGTCTTTAATTACCAGACGATAATTTTCATCATCCTGTTTTCCCAACTGAACAGTTATCTCCCCGCTTTCTTTATGGGTAAAGGCATATTTAATAGCATTGCTTACAGCCTCGTTAAGAATGAGGCCAAGCGGTACAGCTTGGGTAACATCCAATTCTACGCATTCTGTATCTAGCTTATAATTTATTTTTTGCTCTGTGGAAAAGCACTCTTTAAGATAGCTAACAAGTTCGTTAATATACCAGGCCATGTCGATCATCGCAAGATCATTTGACTGATAGAGCTTTTGATGAATAAGTGACATGGCGTACATACGATTCTGACTATTCTGTATCGCTGCAAGCGCATATTCATTATCCAAATATTCCGACTGTGTATTCAAAAGACTGATTACAATCTGTAAGTTATTTTTAACCCTGTGATGGATTTCCTTTATAAGCCATTCTTTTTCTGAGAGTAGTATTTTCAGCTGTTCATTCTGCTCATTTATTTTGTTCTGCGCACGCTGCTTTAGTCTTGAACGATTATACAGCAGAGCAATAAAGAGTACCATTATGCCAACCCCTACTATTAATAAATAGCGTAAAATTTCCGCTTTGCGTATAACCTGCTTCTGAATTCCGCTTTGTTGTTTTAACAGTATTATATTTTTATCTTTTTTCTCCGTTTCATATTTAAGCTGAAGGTCGTTATATTGCTGAGAACTTATGTTGTTAAAAATCGAATCATTTAAAGATTTATAATTTTTAAAATGTTCCAGTGCACCTACACAATTTCCAACAGCTGAATCGGCTGAAAAAAATGCTCTTTCAGCTTCCAGGAGATTTTTATCATTTTTCTCTTTTAATGCCTGTTCTTTTAATTTTTGAATATATGGGTAGGATTTATCAGCCTGTCCTGTCAGAAGCAGATAACGTGTTATTGCAGAATTGGCTGCCTGTCTATCTCTGGGATTCTCTATATTGCATTGCTGCAGCTGTTCGAAATATGTTTTTGCGGTCTTGTATTGTTTGAACTGGCAGTATAGCAACATGTATGTCGCAAGGTATTTTATTTTACAATCTTTACCGTCATAAAATTTCATATCGTTCATTACTGCCAATGACTCACTGAATTTTTTACGTAAATACAGATACCTTGCAAAATTGAATTGTATCGTTTCCAGACTCTTTGCATTGCCACCCTTTTTAGCCATTATAACAGCCCGTTTATAAAAAATTAAGGCCTTTTCATGAATATTGAGTTTTTCATATATAATAGCAAGTTGATTATATGTGGTAGAGAGCGATCTTGGGGAGGCATCTGAATCTTCATTATTTAAGTCTGCCTGAAGGGCATAAGCAAGTGCTTCTTTAAACTTACCTTTTTTAATATAAGCTTTGGTTATGAAATTGTACTCCCTGGAAAACTCAGTACTTTTTAATCTTTTTTTTATTCCAATAGCTTTTTGGGCATATTTGACAACGCTGTCCGTTGTTTCTTCATAAATTACAGCAAAATAATAATAGGCATCGGCTTCAGCAGATAGGTTGTGTTCTCCTTTAAATAAATAAAGCGCTTTACGAATATATTTTTCTTTGTTTATCAGATCTTCAACAGGAAAGTCAAAGGCCATATCCATATAAATTTCACCCTCCATGTTTTTAAGGCCGTTTCGCTTTGAATATGCCAATGCATCTTTTTTTAATATTGTGGCAAGATCCATTTTTTTGCTTGCCTTTGCAATCTGTCCGTCAATAAGCATGCTGGCTGCAATAATATCTTTCACCCCCAATTCCTTTGCGATTTCAAATGACTGGGTGTTGAGACGAGATGAAGTTTCAATATCTTGTACAGACCCTTCTCTCATGATATAGTAACGGGCAACACGATTAAGAAGCAATGCTTTTTTTGTCTGGTCTGTTTCCACTAACAGGTCCTTTTCTGCTTTTTTTAAATCTTTTTCTGTGAGGTTTTGTGTATATGAATGTATCGAAATCAAAAAGATTGCGAAATAGAGTATTTTTAGTTTCATAAATTTCTAATTGATTAATACAAATACAGTCTATCCAGAAATCGGAACCAGCCAAAGCCCTGCTTTGCAAAATATAGTATGAAAGTACTGATTTTGGCAAACATACAAAATCTATAATCATACTATCAGTTAATATAGCTCTAAAACAGTTCAGTACTAATTAACTATGTTTTAATGGACAACATTAAATTGGAGCTAGCCAAAAATTATGATTCAACAGTTAATAAAAAAAGTAAGACCTTAAGGAATTCAAACTGTAGAACCATTTATCGTCGCATTTTTTATTCTAACGTAAAGTAAAATTTACGATCCTTTTTCTTCAAGCTTTTGTTCTAATTCTTTAATTATATCTTCCAGTTTAGCAATATATTCTTTTTGAGGCTGAAAAGCCATTTCAATTTCTTCCCTTGTAAAACGTGGCGTTATATGTTGCGGGCAATTCCAGTCATAAGCCTGAATTTCAAACAGGATCATTCTTTCAGGTCTGAATTTATAATCAGAAGGTTTCAATTGATTGTATATCTCATCATGGTCTTTCAAATCAACAACTTTCGCACTGGCGTATATTTTTAATCTGGCCTTTTGAGAATAGGACATCATAAATAAAGCTACTTTATTATTATTCGAAATATTTCCGACAGAAATGTATTGTCTGTTACCCGAAAAATCTACAATACCTATTGTCTTATCATCAATAACCTTAATAAAACCGACAGGGCCACCTCGATGCTGTATATAGGGATATTCATTCTCTCCAAAACTGGCCATATAAAAACTATCCCTGTTGGAAATAAAATCTATTTCATTTTCCGTCAGCCCATCAACATTTGACGTTCTTTCCATGCGTTCGTAAGCACTTCTGCTTCCATTTTCTTCCTGCAGATTTTTTATGGTATCTGTAAATGCTAACTTTTGGTAATTCATAGCTGATAATTTATGTTGTTTCAAAAATTATTCTGATCTAATTTACAATAGGCTATCTCAATAATAAAATCATTTACGACGAAATAAATTTCGACTAGTAATATAATGATCGGCCGAATATTTACCTGCGCCGGCAAAACATATCAGTAAAAAACAAAGGCTATACATAAACGGAACATCTTTTACCAAAATTGGATCATTAAAATGTAATACAAAATAGCCCGTCAGCGTCACCGCTAAAATAGGTAAAGTAGCTAAACGCGTCATTAAACCTAAGATTATAAAAATAGGCATCACCAGATTTGCAGCTGTTGCGAACACTTGATTTAAAGCTTCAGGAAGCCCTAAAGGATTAGGCACAACTTCCGCCAATGCCGTGCCAATACCAATTTTTTTTAACCCGTGGGCGTAAATAAGTTCAATTGAAACGGCAATTCTAAAAAAGAACAAAGCAACGTCGTTCAATTTAGTTCCCACATTTGAGCGCATTAAAGAGAAAAATATATTTTCCATGATTTCCATTTTTTTTAAATTAATTTTATTGGCCTTATTCCAAATGCTTTTACTTAAAACTGCTATTCGCAAAAGTATCCGGATTCAAAAGGCCAATAAATTAAAATGATGATTAATTAGTGTTTAAGCATCGCTCTGCTGTATTGAACTCCAATTCCATATGACCCACCATATTTTTGAACTAAGTCTGTCACTGCTGTATAGGTTTCCGATCTTCCCCAGTCACGTTGTAATTCTAATAAATACTGCATAGAAGTGATCGGTCTTGCACCAGCCTGAACCATACGGGTTACTGCCTGATTATGAGCTTCATCTGTAACATCGCCGCTTGCATCAGTAATTACATAAACAGTGTATCCATCGTTTATGGCTGATAATGCAGGTCCTACAATACAAACGGAAGTCCATAATCCACCCATTACCAGTGTTTTATTTCCTTTACCCACAACTTCTTTATAAGCATTGGCATCCTCCCAAAAATTCATAGTGCTTCTGTCAAAATACTTAGTACTTGATTTAGGATAGAATTCCTGAACTTCCGGAAATACCGGACCACTAAATGACCCCTCTGCCACTGTTGTAATAACAGTAGGTACTTTAAAAATTTTAGATGCACCTGCTACCATTGCAGTATTAGTTCTCAATTGACTTACAGGAATATTCCCTACCGCGAACGCCATTTGACCTTCATGATCTACTAAAATCAATGTATGATTTTTAGGGTTTAACAATTGAGGACTTGGTTTTTGTGCAAATGCACTTACAGATGACAATGCAACTACCGCTGCTAAAATTAAATTTTTCATAATGATTCTGATTTAATGGTTAAAAATTTATTTAATTATTTTTGATTTATATAACTCTTGTTTTAATTAAGATTCTTGATCAATTTTTAAATTGATTACCTACTGCCGAGTCTACTTATTTAACTTTTTTACTTAAAAAGTTTAGTATAAGTTTTGAAATTTCTGAATAGTGCTCCTCTAATGCAAAATGACCTCCGTTTACTAAATGAACTTCTGCATTTGGGTTATCTTTTTTATATGCATTTGCCCCCGCAGCGATAAAAAACTGATCATTTTTACCCCATATAACTAACATAGTCGGATGATATTTGGTAAAATACTGATGCCATTTTTCATATTGAGCTATATTAGATCCATAATCACGAAAGAGTGCTAATTGTATAACATCATTGCCTGGTCTGTCCAGGTAATATTGGTCAATACTATAGCTGTCTGGGGCTATCTTCTCAGGTTTTTCTGCACCGGTTAAATATTGCCATTTTGTGGCATCAATAGTCAGAAAAAAACGTGCTGCCTTTTCAGTTTCAGCATTTGGTTTTTCTATGTATGCTATTAAAGGTTTTAAAACTTCTCCTAATCCTTCAACATAAGCATTTGCATTTTGAATTATAAGGGTCTGAACCAGTTCAGGTCTTCTTGTTGCTATTCTCATACCAACAGGTCCCCCATAATCCTGGATATAAAAACTAGTTTTCTGAATTTTTAATTTATCAATAAAATGCTCTATTGTAACGGATAAGTTATCGAACGTATATTGATACCGCTTGGGGTCCGGAGCACTACTTTGACCAAACCCAGGATAATCAGGGGCAATTACATGGTAATTATCTGATAGTTCATTTATCAAATTTCGGTACATGTGCGATGATGAAGGAAATCCATGCAATAAAATAATTGTGGGTTTGGTTGTTTCGCCTGCTTCACGATAAAATATTTTTAAACTGTCAACAAGTATTGTCTTGTATTGTACAGGTTTATAAACAGTAGCTTTAAAAACCGGTTTTTTTTCCACTGAAAGATTTGCGTACGTTTTAAAGTGAATTAAAAACATAAAGGTTAATACTGATATGATAATTTTTGTCTTCATTTTTAATGGTTTAGTTTTAGTTAATTATCTAGAGAAAATAATTTCCCGGAATTTATTTTTTTTGATAACCTCCATAGAAATTAACTGGTGACCAATCCGGAATTGCTTTTTCAATAGCAGGGTTTAGTTTTATATATTCTTTGTCACCAAAAACCACATTACCTCCTACCACTGTCAGTACAGCTGATAAATCTTTAATTTTACTTTCTTGCACGGTGAAATAATCATCCGATAATAGTATAAAATCAGCATACATTCCTTTTTCTAAAGTGCCTTTTACAGCTTCCTCTTTTGATACCCAGGCACTACCTTTAGTGTATAATGAAAGTGCTTCTTCTCTGGTAAGTAAGTTATCAAGAGCGCTTAATTGCAGGCCTCCCACGGTTTTACCTGAAACCATCCAGTATAATGCAGGCCACGGATTATAGCTGGCAACTCGTGTCCCGTCTGTTCCTGCTCCAACAGGAATTCCCATTTTGATCATTAATTTCAAAGGAGGAGCATATTGGGCTTTAGCAGCTCCATATCTTTCAACAAAATATTCTCCGGCATAAGCCATTCTGGCTTGAATGGCAATTCCGCCGTTAAGGGCTTTAATTCTTTTCAACTGAGCTTCAGTAACAGTTTCTGCATGGTCAAACAACCATCTTTCTTTTGCTAATTTTCCATTGGTTTCTTTATTAACTTCTTCCAGAACATCTAATAAATTAGAGATAGTTTCACCATAGGTTGCATGAATTCTAAACGGCCAGCCACTATCAACATGCAGACGAATAACTTTTTTGATATCGTTCCTCCACGATGGCCTATCTTCCAACATAGGCTGCGGCGCTAAAAAATTTTCAAAATCCCCTGCACTCCATGTTAGGAATTCGCCTCCTCCTTCCAACTCATAACCGTGATCCAAATGAATCTCTCCATTATTGCCTACTTTATTAGTAGCAATCCAATTTTGAAACTCTTCAAACTCTTTCCCTTTATTTTGAGGAAATAAATAATAAGACAATCTTATAGGCATTTTACCCGCATCAGCAAGTGATTTTGTTGCACTGTAATCTTTCGGAAACACATGTCCTCCACCTCCGGCATCTATACCACTGGTGATGCCATATTTATTTAATTCTCTATAAAACTGCTTGGTAGAATTTGACATTTCCTGTCCAGTCATTGGAGGTAATGCCCCTATCCCGGCGTAAAGAATGGTAGGATTTGGCTCTGCTAAAAATACTCCTGTCAATTTACCATCTGGTCCTTTTTCATACGAACTTCCTTCTGGTGGTTTTGTATTTTCATCAATTTTGAGCACTTTCAAACCACTTTTATTCATCCAGGCACGGCTGTATAGAAACAATACAAATGCCGGAACATCTCCTGTCGCTTCATTGATTTCCTGAACTGTCGGAAACCTCTTTTCTTCAAATTGATAAGGGCTCCAACCTCCCACTACTCGTACCCACTGCCCTTTTGGCGTTCTTGCTGCTTGTTCTTTTAACATTTGTAAAGCTTTTTTCAAGGACTTCACACCGTCCCATCTTAACTCAGCATTATAAAAACGTCCTCCTCTGGTTAAATGCAGGTGAGAATCATTCAATCCGGGAATAATCGTACGTCCATTAGCATCAATGACGTTCGTTTTATCTCCTTTTAGCTTTAGCATTTCTGAACTTGTTCCAAACGCTATCACTTTTCCACCTTCTACAGCTATCGCTTCGGCCATCGTATTGTTTTTATCCATAATAGCTATTTTTCCATTGGTAACAATTAGATCTGCTGTTGCATTGTCAATTGCTTTTTTGTCTTTTTGACAAGAAAGAAATATTATTATGAGTACTAAAATTGCATATTTTCTCATTTTGACTGTTTTAAATATTATTAATCTGGTTTTATTTAATCAATGTAAAATGTCAATCCAAAACTTTTTAAGAAATTAATCTGTTTGTGAAGCTTTAATAATGACATCAGCTACAGCGTGGGGCTGGGAAATATAAACCGCATGACTTCCCTTTACATAGGTAGCATCTGTTTTTGAACGTTTGTACATTGCTTCCTGTATTTCTGTTGGAATACTCTTGTCTTCTGTCGCAATTACGCCGTAAGCAGGTTTTGATTTCCAGGCTGCATTTTTGATCGGTGTTATAAATCCTTTAGCATAAAATGCGCCTTGCGAAGCATACATAAACCCGGCATCTGCTTCACTCAAATCGGCACATATTCCCATATGATATTTGTCCTTTTCATAATAAATAATACCATTTTCATCAGCAGGTAGAATTCCACTCTCCGGTGAAGGCGGAGCAGTTTGTATCCATTGTAAAGCCGTTTCGCCATCTCCCGGCTGAAATGCTGCCACATAAACTAATGCCGCCACATTCGGGTGGTTACCGGCTTCCGTAATTATAGCTCCACCATATGAATGTCCTACAAGAACAGCATTCCCGTCTAGTTTGTCTAAAGCCAGATGTACAGCTTTTATACCATCTTCTAATGATGTTAACGGATTATGTACTACTGTTATATTATAACCATTTGTATTAAGTATATCATATATACCTCTCCAGCCCGAACCATCTGCAAATGCACCATGGACAAGCACTATATTTTTAATTGTTTTCATATTATTATTTTTAAATAGTAA
>SEBM01000078.1 GCA_004296145.1 Flavobacterium sp. | reverse complement strand
TTTTTTCCGGATTTTGGAAATTGTTCTGGATTAAGATTAATTTGATTTATTACTTGTTGAATTTTATTTTCTAAGTTTAAAATTTCCTTTTTTGTCCAATTTGCTTCCAGATAATCTACAACTTTATTAAAACCTTTTATAGCTTGTGCTGTCCAGACAAATTTTAATGCCATTCCGAAAATCTTTTCATAACATCTTCATGGCTTGTTAATTCTCCTTTTTCAGCCTGATTTAATCCTATTTGAATTTCATTTTTTTCCGTTTCTGATAAATCATCAAACCAATCGTTTTGATTTGCTTTCAAAACCAATTCCAGTTTTTCTAAAATACTTTCATCCTCAACTTTCACCAACTCCTGAATAAACTGATATTTTCTAGCTTCTAAATTCATGATAATCAAAATTTATATAAACACAAAGATACGTTTTTTTTTAAGGTGCTGAGATGTTAAGCTTCTAAGATGCTAAGCTAAAAAAAGCCCAAACTTTTTAAAGTTTGGGCTTCACTATATAAAAACCTTAGTAGCTTAGTCTCTTAGAACCTCAGCACCTCAGATTAAACTATCGCTTTCACAACCGCTTTTGGCGCTTCTTTACGAGTTCCGTCGAAACCGTCTACTCCTGATACTGTTGTATATTTTAATACGTATTTTTTACCCGGATTGATGATTCCGTATGCGGCCTGGCACATTAAAGTTGCTTCGTGGAAACCACAAAGAATTAACTTTAATTTTCCTGGGTATGTGTTGATATCTCCAATGGCGAAGATTCCAGGAATATTAGTTTGGTAATCTAATGCGTTGTTTACTTTAATCGCGTTTTTCTCGATTTCTAATCCCCAGTCTCCGATTGGACCTAATTTTGGAGTCAATCCGAAAAGTGGAATAAAATAGTCACATTCGATTTTGCGGTGTGCGCCGTTTTCTTCGATATCCAAAGATTCTACGTGTTCTGCTCCGTTGATTCCGATAACTTCTGCTGGTGTAACCAGTTTAATTTTTCCAGCAGTTTTAAGTTCCTGTACTTTTTCAACTGAATCTAAAGCACCTCTAAATTCATTTCTACGGTGAATCAAAGTTACTTCTGAAGCTACGTTTGCTAAGAAAATAGACCAGTCTAACGCTGAATCTCCTCCTCCTGCAATAACAACTCTTTTATCTCTGAATTTTTCCGGATTTTTGATGAAGTATTTTACTCCTTTATCTTCATAAAACTCGATATCTTCAATTAGTGGTTTACGAGGCTCGAAACTTCCTAAACCTCCAGCGATAGCAATAACCGGCGCGTGAAATTTAGTTCCTTTGTTTGAAGTTACGATAAAACTTCCGTCTTCTTGCTTTTCTACTGTTTCAGCACGTTCTCCTAAAGTAAAACCTGGTTCAAATTGTTTAATTTGTTCCATTAATCCGTCAACTAAATCTCCTGCTAATACTTCTGGGAATCCAGGAATATCGTAGATTGGTTTTTTTGGATAAAGTTCAGAAAGTTGTCCTCCCGGCTGTGGTAAAGCATCTAGAATGTGGCATTTTAATTTTAATAATCCTGCCTCGAAAACGGCAAATAAACCTGTTGGTCCTGCTCCAATTATAAGTATATCTGTTTTAATCATTATGGTTGTTGTTTATAATCATTCTTAATAACGCAAAGAAACGAATAAATCCTTGTACTTTCAATGATTTTTATCATTTATTTCTTTTCGAAACTTTTTACTCTTTATTTTTTAATGAAGATGTAATCTCATTCACCATCGGGTTAAAACCCGACGCTATAATATGAACCGTTCCTCCGGAACTCTTACAATTCTTTATTTTTTAATGACGAGGTAATCTCGTTCATTCTTTTTACCTTTTCTTCGAAATCGCCTTTTAAGGTCTTTCTATATTCATTCAGGTTTTCGACCATTGCATTAATATCTTCCGGGATCACTTCTTCAAAAAATTCACGAAGTCTTTTTGCCGTTGTCGGTGATTTTCCGTTGGTCGAAATGGCAATTTTTACATTTCCTTTTGTTACGATTCCGCCTAAATAATAATCACATAAATCGGGCGTATCGGCAATATTGCAAATCAAATAACGCTTTCTGGCCAAATCGTATACTTTTTTATTGACTTCTAAATCGTCTGTACATGCAATTACCATGTGGCGTTTTTTTAGCATTTTCTTTTTAAACTTCGATTCTGTTAAAGTTATCGAAGGATGTTTTTCTGCTAAAAGCTTTATTTCTAAATGGAAATCTTTTGCTACCACCTCAACATTTGCATTCGGACTCGATTTTAGCAAAAAAGATAATTTTTCTAAACCTACATTTCCTCCGCCCACAATTAATACATTTAGATTGTGAAGCTTCAAAAAAATCGGATATAATTCGTTTTGTTCCATTTTATTTTTTTGTTTCGTCGAAATTACAAAATCTGACGTTACAATATTTGTCGGATTAAATCCTGTTTCATATGCTATGCGTTAATCCCATTGTCCCACGATTGAAACCGTGGACTATGTTTTTCAATCGATTATTTTTTACCAATTAATTGGTTCTGACGGAACATTTTATCCAATTGTTTCTTTTGACAAAATTCTTCGTAGAAACCTTTTAATTTATTGCTCTCTTTCACAACTTCTCCGAGAACAATAATAGCTGGCGAACTTAGTTTTTGTTGTTTTACAACTTCTTCAATAGAATTTACTGTTCCAACGCCTACTTTTTCTTCTGCAGTAGTTCCGTTTTGAATGATTGCTACAGGTAAATCACCTTTATTTTCTTTTTGAAATAATGTCACAATTTCATTCAGTTTGTGCATTCCCATTAAAATCACAACGGTTGCTGACGATTTTGATGCCAAAGCAACATCTGCAGATAATTTTCTGTCGGATGTTGTTCCCGTAATCGCCCAAAAGCTTTCTGAAACGCCTCTTTTGGTAATCGAAATTCCGAGACTTGCCGGAACTGCTACTACCGAAGATATTCCTGGAATTACTTTTGTTTCAATTCCGAAGCTTTCTGCGAATTCTATTTCTTCGCTTCCTCTTCCAAAAATAAACGGATCTCCGCCTTTTAATCGTACAACATTTCCGTAAGTCAGCGCATTATCAACAATCAACTGATTAATCTGATCCTGCGTATAACTGTGATTTCCTTTTCGTTTTCCAACAAATAATTTGATAGAATCTTTGGGAGCGTGCGCCAGAATTTCTTCATTGGCAAGCGCATCGTACAAAACCACTTTCGCTTCAGCAAGTGCTTTTACGGCTTTTAGCGTAAGCAAATCCGGGTCTCCGGGACCGGCGCCCACTAAAGTTACTTTGGGTTTTATGGTATTATGCATTTGCTAATTCTTGTGCTCTGTATTTTTCTATAATTGCAAAAAATGCAATTCCTTCTTCAATGTATTGTTTTGCGAAAGCTTCAGAAGGCTCGACTTTATTGATTTGGTAAACCAATTCGTTAAACGTTGTTGGCAAACCAATTTTAGCGCTTTCAACAAAAACTTTATCAAATAAATCTACGATTCCAGCGTGGTTGTTTGTTTTTTCGTTTTCAGAAAGTAACAATGCTTTTGCGCCATTTACAAATCCAGCGTAAGCATGGTAAATTGCATCTGACCATTTTCCTTCGTCGAAAGATTCCTGAGCGAAAGTCAATTTGTCTTTTGCTTCTAATAATAAAGTAGCAACCAAATCAATTACAACTCCGGCACATTCTCCAACTCCAACCGCTTTTACATAGTTGTCTGCGTTACCCCAATCGATAAAATCAGCTTCTGTAAGATTGGTTACGTCTGCGAAAGGTTTTAAGATTTCATAGAAATATTTCTCTCCTTTTGCATCATAGTAGTTAAGGAATTTTTCTCCGTTTGCATTCGTATCAAAATCATTTAAGATTGTACGTAACGCATCTGGTCCTCTTCTGCTTGGAATTTTGATTACTTTATCAGCAAAACGTCCTTCTCCATTTCCTAATCTTCCTCCACCCAATAAAACCTGTAACGCTGGCGCCACTAATTTTCCTGAGTTGATAGACATTCCCTGAAAACCAATTGCCGACATATTATGTTGTCCGCAGGCATTCATACAACCCGAAATTTTAATCTCGATTTCGCTGTTGTTTCTGTACTGAGGATATTCGGCATTAATTACTTTTTCTAATTCTTCAGCTATACCGGTACTACTTGCAATCCCCAAATTACAAGTATCTGTACCCGGACAAGCTGTAATATCTGCCGTTGAATTATAACCTAAATGAACAAAGTCCAGTTTGGCTAATTCCTGATAAAAGAAAGGAAGATTTTCCTCTTTTATATGGCGGATTACAATATTTTGACGCAATGAAAAACGCAATTCATTGGCTCCGTAATTTTTAATTAATTCGGCTAATGCTCTGGCTTTATCAGTATAAAAATCTCCTAATAAAACTTTGATTCCGATAGCGTAATAACCCGATTGTTTCTGTGCAATTACATTTGAAGCTTTCCACGTTTCATAAGCTTCTTTGTCTTCAATGGTAACTTGCGGAACAGCTAATAATGGTTCCGGAATCGGACCGTCAAAAGCAGTTGTATCTATTTCGTAAGTTTCAAAAGCGATTGCTTTTTTCTCTTTTTCAACTAAATCTAAAAAGACATCTTTCCCGATTTCTTTGATTAAGAATTTCATACGCGCTTTCATTCTTTTTGCACGTTCTCCGTAACGATCAAAAATCCTGATAATTCCTTCTGCTGTTGGGATAATTTCGTTTACCGGAACAAATTCTGAAAGTAATTCAGCGTGTGCTGGCTGAGATCCTAAACCTCCTCCGAACATGATTTTGAATCCGCGTTGTCCATCTTTAATTTTCGGAATAAATCCTAAATCGTGTAAATAACTCAAAGCCGTATCTTCGTCTGAAGAAGAGAACGAAATTTTGAATTTACGTCCCATTTCCTGACAGATTGGGTTTCTCAATAAATATTGAAACATGCCGTGTGCATAAGGCGAAACATCAAATGGTTCGTTTACATCTACACCCGCCAATTCGCTTCCTGTAATATTTCTTACGGTGTTTCCACAAGCTTCACGCAATGTAATATCATCTTTAGCCAGATTTGCCCAAAGTTCCGGAGTTCTGTCCAGACTTACATAGTGAATCTGAATATCCTGACGCGTTGTAATATGCAAACGGCCAGTAGAATATTCGTCAGAAACTTTTGTGATACGCACCAATTGCTCGCTGGTAACTTTACCATAAGGCAATTTAATACGGATCATTTGTACACCTTCCTGACGTTGTCCGTAAATTCCGCGCGCTAAACGAAGACTACGAAAACGCTCATCATCAATTTTTCCTCCACGGAATAAGTGAATTTTTTTCTCTAAATCGATGATCTCCTTTTGTACGATCGGATTTTCTATTTCTGTTCTAAAACTTTCCATTTCTTTTTAATGCTTTAGGCTTTAAGCAATAGGCTATAAGCTTCTTGCGTTCCTTGTTATACATCTTTTGCTTAAAGCTTAAAGCCTATTGCTTAAAGCTTATAGCAGGTTTTTACCTAATGAATCCTACTCCTGCAGTTGTGTTTGTTGCAGTGTCAATTAAAATAAAAGCTCCGTTTGATTTGTTGTCGTTGTAGGCATCAAAATACAAAGGCTTGCTTAATTTGATAGTTACTTCTCCAATTTCGTTGATCGCTAATTGCGAAGCTTCTTTCGTTCCTGAATAATCAGTTGAGATTGTATTTTTGATACTTTCTACTTTTGCCAAAACTCTGTTGGTATTGTGTTGTACCAAATATTTTGTTCCTGCAACCAGTTTTTTACTGTCCATCCAGCAAACTGTTGTTGTAATATCTTTTTCAATTTTTGGAAGCTCGTCTGATTTTACAATCATATCGCCTCTCGTTACATTGATGTCATTTTCTAATTCGATTGTAATTGAAGAACCTGCAACAGCTTCATCAAATGTTTTATCGAAGAAATGAATTTTAGTCACTTTTGATTCTGTTAATGAAGGAAGAACTGTTACCGCATCTCCAACTTTAATTGAGTTTCCGTATAGTTTCCCTGCGTAACCTCTAAAATCGTGGTATTCTTCAGTTTTTGGACGAATTACAGTCTGAACCGGGAAACGTGCTTTTCCTGCTTCGTAAACATCATGAGAATGTAATCCTTCTAAATGTTCTAAAACAGTTTGTCCGTCGTACCAAGTCATATTTTCTGATTTGTCTACCACGTTTCCACCGTTGATAGCGCTTAACGGAATATAACTTACGTTTTGTTCTTTGAAAGTACTTTTTGCATTTAAAGCCTGAAAATCAGCTTTAATTTTATTGAAAACTTCTTCTGAATAATCTACTAAATCCATTTTGTTGATGGCAACAATCACTTCTTTTACTCTCAATAAATTATTGATGAAAAAGTGACGGTATGTTTGCTCAATTACTCCTTTTCTGGCATCGATCAAAATAATAGAAACCTGAGAAGTCGAAGCTCCTGTAACCATGTTTCTGGTATATTCTACGTGACCCGGAGTATCTGCAATAATGTAACTTTTCTTTGCTGTAGAAAAATAAATGTGTGCAACATCAATCGTAATTCCCTGCTCTCTTTCTGCTACTAAACCATCTGTCGCCAAAGAAAAATCAAGATAATCGTATCCCTTTTGTTTACTGCTTTTCTCGATTGCTTCGATTTTATCTGTTGTCAACGATTTTGTATCGTACAATAATCTTCCGATCAAAGTACTTTTTCCGTCATCTACACTTCCTGCTGTTGCTATTTTTAAAACGTCCATCTTATATATTGTTTCAGGTTTAAAGTTTGAGGTTTCATGTTCTCTCGAAACTTATAAATCTGTATGTTTTTGTTTTCTTGATTCTTCTTACTTCTAACTTTTAACTTCTTACCAAAAAATTAAAAGTATCCTTGTTGTTTTCTTTTCTCCATCGCCGCCTCAGATCTTTTATCGTCGATTCTGGCGCCTCTTTCTGAGATTGTTGATGATCTGATTTCGCCTACAACCTCTTCAATTGTTGCCGCGTAAGATTCAACAGCCGCTGTACAACTCATATCTCCAACGGTTCTGAAGCGAACAATTCTTTCTTCGATTTGTTCGTCTTCTTCTTGGTACACAAAAGGAGAATGTGACCAGATTAAACCGTCTCTCAAAAAAACTTTTCTTTTATGTGAAAAATAGATCGATGGAATTTCGATATTTTCTTTTTCGATATAACTCCAAACATCTAATTCTGTCCAGTTTGAAATTGGGAAAACACGAACGTTTTGTCCGTTTTCGATTTTTCCATTCAAAATATCAAACAACTCAGGTCTTTGATTTTTTTCGTCCCATTGTCCGAAATCATCACGAACAGAGAAAATACGTTCTTTAGCTCTTGCTTTTTCTTCATCACGACGCGCTCCACCAATACAAGCATCAAATTTAAATTCTTCGATTGCATCTAAAAGTGTTGTCGTTTGCAAGCTGTTTCTACTAGAATATTTACCAGTTTCTTCCACTACTTTTCCTTCGTCAATAGCATCCTGAACATTACGAACGATCAATTCTAAACCTAATTCTTCAACCAATTTATCTCTGAAAGCGATTGTTTCAGGGAAATTGTGTCCCGTATCAACGTGCAATAGAGGAAACGGAATTTTAGCAGGAAAAAATGCTTTTTGTGCCAAACGCACCAATGTAATAGAATCTTTTCCTCCAGAGAAAAGCAAAACCGGTTTGTCAAACTGTGAAATTACTTCTCTGAAAATGTATATTGCTTCACTCTCTAAAGCGTTTGTTTTTAATACTGAACTCATTGTTGTTTTTTGTTTGATATTTTTAGTTTCAAGTTTCAGGTTTCAAGTTTTACTAACCTAATCTAAAATTCTCCACTCTATATTCTATATTCTTTACTCTATTTTCTTTTTCTAACTAAGGACTTTGGACTAATGACTAAGTACTAATTCCTTACTCTTTCTTCGCACCGTGTAAACCACATTCTTTATGACTTGATTCCCACCACCATCTTCCGGCTCTAATATCTTCTCCCGGGAAAATTGCTCTTGTACAAGGCGCGCATCCGATGCTTACGAAACCTTCTTTGTGTAAAGCATTTTGCGGAACATTAAATTCTTTTAGATGATTTTCTACTTCTTCTAAAGTCCATTTTAATAACGGATTGAATTTTATGATGTCGAAACCTCCGTCGTATTCAAACAGATTTAAATCGTGTCTGTTTTCTGATTGTTCGGCTCTTAAACCTGTAATCCAGACTGCATTTCCTGCTAAAGCTTTTCTCAATGGAACCACTTTTCGAATAAAACAGCATTCTTTTCTGTTCTCAACCGAATCGTAAAAACTGTTCGGCCCTTTTGTCTGAAGCAGATTTTCTACTGCTGTCGCTTCCGGAAAGTAAACTTCGATTTGTTTTTTGTACTTTTTTAATGTTCTATGAAAAACATCATACGTTTCCTGAAACAATCTTCCGGTATCTAAAGTAAAAACCTTAATATCAATATCATTTTTGAAAATAAAATCAGTTATTACCTGATCTTCTTGTCCAAATGAAGTTGAAAAAATAACTTGGTTTGGATATTTTTCTGCCAGAAAACTTAACGTTTGTTCTAAAGAAAAATCTTTTGTTTGTTCTAATAATGACTCTACAATTGTCGCACTCATATTCTCTTTCCTTTCTAAATCTTTATAACAATTTAGATAATGTTTTTAAACTCAATAAGATGATTAAGATTCCCACCGCAATCATCATTGGTTTTCTTTTAATTTTATTTACTAAAAATGCTGCAATCGGCGCAGCTATGACACCACCTAAAATTAATCCGATAATTACCTGCCAGCCGTGGATTCCTCCAAAAAGCATGAAAGTTATTCCGCTTGCAAATGAAATCGCAAACTCAGCCGCATTAACAGAACCAATTGTATATTTCGGATTTCTTCCTCTTCCTAATAATGTTGAAGTCACAATCGGACCCCAGCCTCCGCCTCCAACTGAATCCATAAAACCTCCAAAAACAGCTAAAACGCCTAATTTTTTGGTTTTCTTTTTTTCAACATTTTTCTTTAACGCTTTCTTTATAATGATTGCCGCTAAAACAATCATGTAAACTGCAATAAAAGGCTTAATTACATCACCATTAATTACATCAGACAATAAATATGCTCCTGTAATCGATCCTAAAACTCCCGGAATCAACAAATGTTTTACCAGTTTTTTATTGATGTTTCCAAAACGATGATGCGAAAGCGCCGACGCTCCCGTTGTAAACATTTCAGAAACGTGAACTGCCGTACTACTTACCACTGGCGGCACTCCATAAGCCAATAAAAATGACGTAGAAGTTGCTCCGTAACCCATTCCTAAAGCTCCATCTACCAATTGAGCAAAAACTCCAATTAAGAAAAAAGCCAAAAGATTATCATCAAAACCCTGTACTAAACCATTCCATGAAAATTCAGCGTGATGGTTATAAATTAATGTTCCTACCAAACCTAACAACAAAACCACAGGTATGATGACCCATAATTTTTCTTTAGAAAAAGCACCATCAGCTTTTATCGCAGTATTGTTTAATTTAAGTTCATTTTCCATATTCTGAGATTTGTTTTTTGCTTCTCAAAATCCATTACCCTATCGGCTTAGTAGATTACTTTGCAAATGTACTATATATTTCGAAATATCAAAACATTATATTTACTTTTTTGCGCCGGTTATTCCCTTTTAAACCGTGATAAGAGACATTGTAAAGACGATTAGTAATTAATTTAACAAATTATACATTGCATTATTAAGATTGTAACAAGTCAATTCAATTTTGTGATTTACAAAAATACATATTTAATCTCTACCAAATCCATAGGATAATTATAAAAATGTTTTTACTTTAGCGCCAAATTTTTATTATGGATTTTCAGATTGGTCTTGTCATTGCGGGTTTAGTAGTTGGTTTTATTGTTGGATTAACTGGTGTTGGAGGAGGTTCTTTAATGACTCCTATTTTATTATACTTCGGCATTCCACCTACAACTGCAGTAGGAACCGATCTTCTTTATGCCGCTTTTACTAAAGCCGGAGGCATATTTGTTCACAATAAAAAAGGCAATATCAATTGGAAAATTACGGGCTGGCTCACTTTAGGAAGTGTACCCGCAGCTTTGGTCACTTTATGGATCTTACACAGTATTAAAACAGATATTGAAACTGTAAATAAAGTTATCAAACACAGTTTGGGCTGGGCATTATTATTTACTTCGATTGCTATTATATTTAAACAAAGAATATTAAGATATTCTCAAAAACATGCCGGAGATAAGTTTCACAGTGAAAGTCACACTCAAAATATGCTGACAATCGCAATTGGCGTTTTATTAGGTGCAACGGTAACTTTAACCTCTATTGGTGCGGGAGCTTTGGGAACTGTAACTTTATTTTTCCTTTATCCTTTATTACCAACTCCTAAATTAGTTGGAACAGAAATTGCGCATGCCGTTCCGTTAACTTTGGTTGCAGGAATTGGTCATGCTTCTATGGGAAATTTAGATTTAGGATTATTAGGTCAATTACTAATGGGATCACTTCCCGGAATTTACATGGGAAGTATGTTAAGCGGAAAAGTGCCGGATCAGTTTCTTAGAAACGCAATCGCGGTGATGCTTTTCCTTGCAGGATATAAACTGATATTTTAAGAATTAAACCATATAAGTCATATAAGTTCATTTAATAAAGTTTTTTTACGCAAAGTCTAAAATGAACTTATATTACTTATATGGTGAAAAAATATTTTTCTAAAAAGCGATATCTGCTAAAGAATTACTTTCTAATATTTTAAGTGTATTATCGCGTACTTCTGTCATTAAACGTCTTGCCGCGCAGGTAGTTTCGTCATCACAGTCGTCACATCTTTCGTAGAAATTGTGGCTGGCACAAGGAAGTAATGCAATTGGTCCTTCAAGAATTCGGTATACTTTTGCCATACTGATATCTTTCGGATCTTTTATTAGGTAATAGCCTCCGCCTTTCCCTTTTTTGGCTCCAAGAAATCCTGAATTTCTAAGAAGCAACAAAATACTTTCTAAAAATTTAATCGAAATATGTTCACTTTTGGCAATCTCGGCAATTTGAACCGGATCGTTATTTCCGCGTCTGGCTAAAAATGTTAAAGCTTTAATTCCGTATTTTGTTTTCTTTGAAAGCACGTACTTTATTTTAGATTTTAGATTAATGATTTCAGATTTTACTCTTATATCTCCTCTAAATTTTATTAGGAAACAAAAATATACTTTTTAAATGACTTATACTCTACTTAATCTATCTTATTTAAAAAAAGAGGTGTGCAAAAAAAATAAAGATCAG
>SEBM01000077.1 GCA_004296145.1 Flavobacterium sp. | reverse complement strand
TAGTAAAACAAAATTATTAACTTTTTGTTACCATAATTGACTTAATAAAAATGTTATCATTGTCTTAAAATTTAACAATACCATGATCGAAATCAAAGATTTACACAAGTCCTACAAAATGGGTAATTCACAGTTGCATGTGTTAAAAGGAATTAATTTTAATATCGCAGAAGGAGAATTGGTTGCGATCATGGGATCTTCAGGATCTGGAAAATCTACACTGCTTAATATTTTAGGAATTCTTGATGAAGCAGATTCAGGTAGTTATACTTTAGATAATACTCCAATAAAAAAACTGAACGAAACGATAGCTTCAAAATACAGGAATAAGTTTTTGGGATTCGTTTTTCAATCTTTCAATTTAATTAATTATAAAAGTGCGCTTGATAATGTTGCTATGCCTTTGTATTATCAAGGTGTAAAAAGAAAGGAACGTTATGAAATTGCGATGAGATATTTGGAGAAAGTGGGTCTTGGATCACACTCTCACCATTTGCCAAATGAACTTTCAGGAGGTCAGAAACAACGTGTGGCTATCGCAAGGGCATTGGCATCGAACCCAAAAGTTTTGCTGGCCGATGAGCCAACAGGAGCTTTGGATACTAAAACGTCGTATGAAGTTATGGAACTTATACAGGGAATTAACGATGAAGGAAAAACCATTTTGATCGTAACTCACGAGCCTGATATTGCCGCAATGTGCAAAAGAAATGTTGTCCTGAAAGATGGATTAATTATCGATGATAAAATGGTAGAACAAGTTAGAGCTACATCTTATGTTTAATATTGAGCGTTGGCAGGAAATATTTGAAGCAATCTCTAAAAACAGGTTAAGAACCTTTCTGACAGGGATTTCTGTGGCTTCGGGAATTTTTATTTTAGTGATTTTGCTCGGTGCGGGTAAAGGGTTGCAAAACGGAATTGAAAAACAATTTGAGCGCGATGCAGCCGGGATTATTGAGGTTTGGTCGGGTACAACTACAAAAGAATACAAAGGTTTGAATCCGGGGAGACCAATTCAGTTTCGAAATAGTGATTATTCACAATCGGTTCAGAAATTTGAAGATAAGTTGGATTTGAGAGCTTCTACGTTTAATTTCTGGGGAGCGCCTTTTGCATACGGAAAAGAATCAGGAAGTTATCAATACAGAGGTGTAGATCCTGATTATGGCGGAATCGAAAACTTAACGATTGTTCAGGGTAGATTTATAAATACCAATGATCTTGCTACAAATGAAAAAGTAGCAACTATCGGAATGAAAATAAAAACCGATTTGTTTAAAGACAAAGAGGCAATGGGTGAAGAAATTTTAATCAATAATATTAGTTTTAAAGTAGTTGGGATTTTTACAGATCCGGGAGGAGAGCGTGAAGAGGCGCGTGCTTACCTGCCAAAAACGACTGTACAAAAAACTTTTGGAGGAGGGGATAAAATCAGTAATTTGTTCTTTACTCTTAAAAAGACAGACAATTATGATGAAGCTTTGGCGCAATCTGAAAAATTTACACAGGATTTAAAAGATTTACTAAAAAGTAAAAACGTAGTTGCCCCGGAAGATGATGGAGGTATAAATGCTTATAATTCTGTTAAAGATGCGAAACAATTTTATGACTTAAATCTTTACATCAGGTTATTTTTCTGGTGGGTAGGTATCTGTACAATTGTTGCTGGAGTGGTTGGGGTCAGTAATATTATGTTGATCGTTGTAAAAGAAAGAACAAAAGAAATTGGTATTAGAAAAGCATTGGGAGCGTCTCCGTTTTCTATTATTACAATGATACTTCATGAATCTATTTTTATTACCACAATAGCTGGTTTTGTCGGTTTACTGGCAAGTTTGTTATTGTTGGAGTTTGTAGGGCCTTTGGTGCAAAGTGAATATTTTAGAAATCCCGAAGTTGATTTTACCGTGGCTTTGACCACCTTGGTCCTGCTTGTATTTGCCGGTGGAATGGCAGGATTTTTTCCAGCTTACAGAGCAGCTAAAATTAAACCTATTGTAGCACTTAGAGACGAATAATTATGTTTAAAAAAGATAATTGGGACGAAATTTTGCAGGCTCTTACAGCCAATGTTTTTAGAACTCTTCTGACAGCATTTGGTGTGTTTTGGGGAATTTTCATTCTTGTGATATTACTCGCGGCCGGAAAAGGTCTTGAAAATGGAATAAAAAAAGGTTTTGATGGTATTGCCACAAATACCATGTTTATGTGGAGCCAGACCACATCAAAAGCATATAAAGGATTACCAAAAACGCGTCGTTATGATTTTAGGAATAGTGATGTTGCAGCTTTGAAACAAGCTTTTCCGGATTTGTTATATGTTTCTCCAAGAAATCAGTTAGGAGATTTTAATGGTACCAATAACGTGGTTCATGGGACAAAAACATCTTCTTTTACCATTTATGGCGATTATCCGGAGCTGATCAAGCAACAACCGATGGATATTATAAAAGGCCGCTTTATAAACCAGCAGGATATTCAGGAAAGAAGAAAAATAGCAATTATTGGTAAAGGAGTCATTTCTGAACTTTATGGTAAAGAAGAAGAATCTATCGGAACTTATATCAAGATAAACGGTATCAATTTTATGGTAATTGGTGTTTATAATTCTAAGCAACAAGGAGGGAATGCAGAACAGGAACAAAAGAATATTTTTATTCCATTTACCACTTTTCAGCAGGCTTTTAATTATGGTGATAAAGTAGGATGGATGGCACTTACGGCAAAAGATGAAACCTCTATTACTTCTCTGAAACCGAAAATTTTAGACCTAATAAAATCACTACACTCAATAAATCCGGCAGATGACAGGGCAGTCGGGAATTTTGACTTGTATGAGCAATTTAATAAAGTACAAAGTTTGTTTGATATTTTAAAATTCATCGCTTATTTTGTAGGAACATTAGTCTTGATTTCGGGAGTTATCGGAATTTCGAATATCATGCTTATTGTAGTAAAAGAACGTACTAAAGAAATAGGAATTCGCAGGGCTTTGGGAGCAACACCGGCCGCTATACGAGGACAAATTTTATCTGAATCTATATTTTTAACTATCATTTCAGGCATGTTTGGAATTGCCGTTGCAACCGGAATAATAGCATTGCTGAATATGGCTCTGGATTCGATGCCGCCGGGAAGTGATACTATGTTTGCTAACCCAAGCGTAGATTTAAGAGTTGTATTTGTTGCGTTATTAATATTAGTAGGATCTGGTTTGCTGGCAGGATTTATTCCGGCTCAGACCGCAATCAATGTAAAGCCTGTAGATGCTTTACGAACAGAATAAATTATCAATCAAAAAATAATCGATTAAACCAAAAACAAAATGAAAAAAGGAGTAACCGTCACCATTTTAATTTTTATCGCTATAGTTTTCTTTGGTGCATTATACTATTTATATGCTAAAAATCAAGAGTCGCCTATTGTATTTAAAACGGAAAAAGCAGAAATTAAAACGATTGTAAAAAGTACTATTGCGACAGGTAATATTCAGCCTGATGAAGAGGTCTTAATCAAACCGAACATTTCAGGAATTATCGAGCAAGTGTACATTAAAGCCGGAGAAAAAATCAAAGCAGGCGATATGATTGCCAAAATTAGAGTTGTTGCGAATGTGTCTAACGTAAGCAGTACACAAAACCAGGTACAAACGGCTAAAATTGCTTTGGATAATCAGGAAAAAATCTTTAAAAGACAAAAAACATTGTTTGATAAGGATGTTATTTCGGCAAATGATTTTGATGCAGCGCAATTGGCTTACACACAGGCAAAACAAAATTATCAGGCAGCAAGACAAAGTTTAGATATCGTAAAAACAGGAACTACTTCATCATTAGGGAGTTATGCTAATACCTTGATTCGTTCAACTGTAAATGGAATGGTTTTGGACGTTCCGGTAAAAGTTGGAAACCAGGTTATTGAAAGTAACAACTTTAATGAAGGAACAACAATTGCAAGTGTTGCCGATGTTGGAAGAATGATTTTTGTTGGAAAAATCGATGAATCTGAAGTGGGTAAAATCAAAGAAAAAATGGCTATCGAAATTACTGTAGGAGCTATTGAAAACAAAAAATTTGAAGCAATTTTAACTTACATTGCACCAAAAGGAGTTACTGAAAATGGTGCCATTCAGTTTGAAATCAAAGCTTCTTTAGAAAACAGAGATGCAACCTTTATCAGAGCCGGTTTAAGTGCAAATGCTTCTATTATTTTAGAAAAAGCAGACAAGGTTTTGGCAATTAAAGAATCGTTAGTTCAATTTGACAAGAAAACACAAAAGCCTTACGTAGAAATAGAAACAGCTCCACAGAAATTTCAAAGAAAAGATTTAGTTTTGGGAGTTAGTGACGGAATTTATGTTCAGGTTAAAAGCGGAATCAAAAACACAGATAAAATTAAAATCTGGAATCAGGGTTTAATTACTGAGGGAGAAAAAAAATAATTTGATTCTATAAAAAGGTTTTTGGGTTTAAAAAATGTTAAATTTGCGTAGTACGAATACTACGACTTCATTCAAAATATATGAAAATAAATAAATATAATAGTCTTGTTTTTGCATTGTTATTCGGTTTTGGATTATCGTGTCAGGCACAAACAAAACAATGGACTTTAGAAGAATGCGTGAGATATGCATTAGAGAATAATATCACAATAAAACTTACAGAGCTAGATGTTAAAAATGCTGTGATTGATAAAAGAGGAGCATTAGGAAATTATTTGCCTTCAGTAAACGGAAGTGCTTCACACTCCTGGAATATAGGTTTGAACGTTAACCCTGTGACCAATATAGCAACTACACAAACAACACAATATTCTTCATTAGGAGTTGATGCGGGAGTAGATATTTACAAAGGTTTACAAAATCAAAACACGTACAGAAGAACAAAACTTTCTATTATTGCATCACAATATCAACTGGTGAAAATGCAGGAGGATATTTCTTTGAATGTAGCCAGTGCTTTTCTTCAGATTTTATCTAATAAAGAAGATTTAAAAGTAAAAAAAGAACAGCTGACAATTGATGAAAAGCGTTATGCCCGTTCTGAAGAAATGGTAAACGCAGGTACAATTCCGCGTGGTGATTTGTTTGATTTAAAAGCAACTGTTGCAACTGATAAGCAAAATATTACTGTTTCTGAAAATAATTTATTGATTTCAAAATTAAGTTTAGCACAACTTTTACAATTAAAAGAATTTGCAGACTTTGACGTAGTAGATGATACTGATGTTAAAGATGAAAACAATATCATGGCACAAACTCCAACAGATATTTATAATAAAGCAAAAGAAACCAGAACAGAGTTAAAACTAGCACAAACCAATCTTGAAATTGCTGAAAAAAACGTTACTATAGCAAAAGGAGCTTATCAGCCAACGCTTAGAGGTTTTTATAGATTTAGTACAAGTGCCAGTTACAGTGATGTCCTTGGAATTGATGCTAATGGAAATCCTGTTTTTACCAGTCCACTGCCTGTTATCGATCAGTTTAGCAATAACAAAGGACATAATTTTGGTTTACAATTGAATGTTCCGATTTTTAATGGATTTTCTGTTAAAAACAATGTTGAAAGAAGTAAAGTAAGTTTAGAGAAATCTAAAATAGATTTAGAGCAAAAAAGTTTAGATTTGCAACGTAATGTTTACACTGCTTTTACAGATGCAAAAGGAGCTTTAAATACTTATGAATCGTCTACTATAACGCTGGAAGCCAGACAACAGGCATACAACTATGCAAAAGAAAAGTATGATGTAGGTTTAATGAATTCATTTGACTTTACACAGGCGCAAACTTTGCTTACCAATGCTCAGTCAGACGTTATCAGAACAAAATACGATTACATGTTCAAAATAAAAATACTTGAATTCTATTTCGGAATTCCAATTGTTCCAATTATTACAAAATAATTTATTATGTCAAAAAAAACAATTTACTTCTTACTTGGTGGAGCTGTACTTCTTATTATAGCATTAATTAGTCTTTCAAAAGCAGGAGTAATAGGAAATAAGGATGAAGGAAAAGAAGTAGAGGTTTCAAAAGTAGTGGCTTCAACAGTTATCGAAACAGTTTCGGCAACGGGTAAAATTCAGCCGGAAATTGAAGTTAAGATTTCGCCTGAAGTTTCCGGAGAAATTATTTTATTGAATGTAAAAGAAGGACAAGTTGTCAAAAAAGGAGATTTATTAGTAAAAATAAACCCTGATTTGTATACCTCAAGTTATAACCGTTCTGTTTCTAATTTATCTGGAACAAAAGCAGGTTTGACACAATCTGAAGCTAGTTTTAGAGAAGCAAAAGCAAGTTATGAGCGTAACAAAACATTGTATGATAAAGGTGTAATTTCAAAATCTGATTGGGACAAAGCGATTGCTTCTTTTGAAGTTGCTAAGGCTACCAAACAAAATGCATATTACACAGTTCAGAGTGCTTCGGCATCTGTAAATGAAGCCAAAGATAACTTAGGGCGTACTACGATTTATGCTCCGGCCGACGGAACAATTTCTGTATTGAATGTAGAATTAGGAGAACGTGTTTTGGGAACGCAACAAATGGCGGGAACAGAACTTTTGAGAGTCGCCAACCTAAACAATATGGAAGTTGAAGTAGATGTCAATGAAAATGATATTGTAAAAATTAAAATAGGTGATGAAGCAAATGTTGAAGTTGATGCTTATTTAAAAAAGAAATTTAAAGGAATTGTTACCAGTATTTCGAACTCAGCAAGTACAACATTGACTTCTGATCAGGTTACCAATTTTAAGGTAAAAGTTAGGATTTTGAAAGAATCATATCAGGATTTATTAGAAGGAAAACCGAATACTTATTCTCCTTTCAGACCTGGAATGACCGCTACCGTTGATATTATAACGCAAAGCAAAAGCAATGTTCTGGCAGTTCC
This sequence comes from Flavobacterium sp., assembly GCA_004296145.1. GTDB lineage: Bacteria > Bacteroidota > Bacteroidia > Flavobacteriales > Flavobacteriaceae > Flavobacterium. Next base: position 4,447 of record SEBM01000077.1, on the reverse strand, counting down.
AATAAGTTCTGTAGTAGTGAAATCTGATACAACTGCTGTAAAAGATATTGCCGCTGAAGCCCCTGTTGAAGATAAAAAAGCAAGTCCGAAAAGTGATAAAAAATTCGAATGTGTTTTTGTAAAAGTCGGTGATAAAGCCAAAATTAGAGTTATTAAAACAGGAATTCAGGACGATACGAATATCGAAGTAATGTCTGGATTAAAAGCTGGAGATGTTGTAATTACCGGACCTTATACTACTGTTTCTAAAGAATTAAATTCTGGAGACAAAGTAAAGTCTAAAACAGATACACCTAAAAAATAAATTAAGTACAATCAAAAAATAAATACTTTGCCTTTTATTCTTAATATCGAAACAGCAACAAAAAATTGCTCTGTAGCCATTGCAAAAAATGGTGAAACTATTTTATGTAAAGAAATCGCGGAAGAAGGATATTCTCATGCCGAAAAATTACATGTTTTTATAGAAGAAGCAATTGCCGAAGCAAAAATCACGGTTCAGGATTTAGTTGCTGTTGCAGTAAGTCAGGGACCGGGTTCTTATACAGGTTTAAGAATTGGTGTTTCGGCAGCAAAAGGATTGTGTTTTGCATTGAATTTACCATTAATTGCTGTTGATACTTTACAGACTTTGGCGTCGCAGGCAAATGTTTCTGAAGGAAAAATTATTCCGATGCTTGATGCGAGAAGAATGGAAGTTTACAGCGAAATTTTTAATGCCAAATTAGAAGTTGAAAGACCTATTGAAGCGCAGGTTATAGATGAAAATTCTTTTAGTGATATAAATGAAACTGTCTATTTTGTTGGAGATTGTGCCGAAAAATGTAAAACAGTTTTAGCCAAAGATAATTTTGTTTTTCTGGAAGATATAAAATATCCTTCGGCTTCAGCCATGAGTAAAATCAGTTTTGATAAGTATCAAAAAAGCGACACTGTAGATGTCGCTTATTTTGAACCGTATTATTTAAAAGATTTTTTGATAGCAACGCCATCAAAAAAGGCATAATTTATTTTTGAATTGTATAAGGCTGAACAGAAATTCCAGCTTGATCCAAAGCCACTTTACAATTTTCTAAAGTATCAGCAACAACAGATCCGTAATTTTCGTTTTTTGCCCACGGGCGAACTGCAAAATCGACAGAACTTGCTGAAAGATTTTTTACAAAAACTTCCGGTGCCGGTTTTTTTAGCACTTTTGGATTTTTAGTCAAAACTTCTAAAAGCACTTCTTTTGCTTTTTTGATATCAGAATCATAAGAAATAGCAAAAGTCAAATCTGCTTTTCTCTCTCCCTGCATAGAATAATTTATAATTGTTCCGTTTGATAATGCTCCGTTTGGTACAAAAACCGTTTGGTTATTCCCCGTAAGCATCTTAGTCACAAAAATCTGAATTTCAACAACTGTAGCAATAACACCTTGTGCTTCGATTGTATCACCTACTTTAAAAGGTTTAAAAACAATAATAAGCATTCCGCCCGCAAAATTAGAAAGTGAACCTTGTAACGATAAACCAACCGCAAGTCCCATTGCTCCTAAAATTGCTACGAATGAAGAAGTCTCAATTCCGAGTTTTGAAATAAAAGTTACAAATAATAAAATTCGTAAAGCCCATAACAAAATATCAGCAAGAAATTTGGTCAGCGTTGGATCAAGATTTCTCTTCACCATTATTTTTCTAATGATTCTGTTTATTAATCTGATGGCATAAAGTCCAACAAATAAAATTAGAAATGCTGAAATTAATTTAGGCGAATAATCAAGTAATACTTCGATATACCGGCTGGCATAACTGCTAAATTGGTCTGTATTGATGTCGTTCATAATAGTTTTAGAATAAAAAAAACCTTCTCATTTGAGAAGGTGGTATTAGTTTGCAAATATAAAAATATTTATTTTATGCGTTCAAAGCTTCAACCTTAATTTGCTCGTCGTTTAACATACTTTTTAGCATGTTTTCGATTCCGCTTTTAAGAGTAAATGTAGATGAAGGACAACCGCTGCAGGCTCCTTGCAGAATTACTTTTACTGTTTTGTCGTCTTCATTATAAGAATCAAAAGCAATGTTTCCACCATCAGCTGCAACTGCCGGTTTTACGTATTCTTCCAGAATGTTGATGATCTGTTGAGAAGTTACATCTAATTTATCAAATGCTTCATCTTTTGTGATGTCATTTTTAGTAGCAACTTCAATTAGATTTTCGTCCAGAACAGTTCCGCCGTTTTCAATAAATTGTTTGATAAAAGTTCTTACTTCAAGCGTAATTTCATCCCAGTTATTGATGTCATATTTAGTTACCGAAATATAATTTTCATCAATAAAAACCTCTTTTACAAAAGGAAATTTAAACAATTCTTTTGCCAGTGGAGATGAAGCTGTCTGGTCAATATTTTTGTATTCAACCGCATTTCTGGTCAGCATTCTGCTTACTACAAATTTTAGTGCAGAAGGATTTGGTGTTGTTTCACCATAAACCGTAATAGGTTGTTTTTTTGCTTTGTTTTCGTCAACTTTAATGATAACTCCGCCTTTGTCTACAAAAGAGGCAATTTGTTCGGCAACAGCATCTTTCACATCATCCCATTCTACAATACTGTATCTTTCGATAGCAATAAAATTTCCTGAAATATAAACTGTTTTTACAAACGGAAGATAAAATAATTGTTGTGCTAGTGGAGAATCTTGCGCTTCATCAATATTTTTAAATTCGAAATTCTGATTCTGCGTAATGAAGTCCTCAAACTCAAACTTTAAGATAGTTGGGTTTTGAGTTTCTTTTATAGTGATTTTTGTCATGAGTAGTATTTTTTTGCAAATTTAGTAAAGTTATTTTCTACTAATACCTATATTTGATTTTTTAATAAAATAATTAAGACTCTTAGCAAATTAATCGTACTAAATTGCATAGTCGCAAAATATATCTAAACAAATTGCTTTTATGAGATTTAGGATCAGGGTTTTCTTTATTTTTTTGATTACATCATTTTATTCATATTCTCAGGAAGGAATACCTGTTTACTCCGATTATTTATCAGATAATTATTACTTAATACATCCGTCAATGGCGGGGGCTGCTAATTGTGCAAAAATAAGACTGACTGCCAGAAAACAATGGTTTGGTCAGGATGAAGCGCCATCTTTACAAACGTTGAGTTTTAACGGAAGGTTAGGAGAGAGATCCGGTGGCGGAATTATTGTTTTTAATGACAAAAACGGCTATCATTCTCAAAAAGGCGTAAAGCTTACCTACGCGCATCACATCATGTTTTCGCGAGATGAAGTTGATTTAAACCAGCTTTCTTTTGGTATTAGCGGAGGCGTTATTCAAAACCAGTTAGACGAAACACAATTTGGTGGTACTTTTGATCCAATTGTTTTTGGTTCTATTCAAAAGGACTCCTACTTCAATGTCGATTTTGGAGCTTCATATAATTATCTTGACTTTTATGTTCATGCAACTGTACAAGGAGTTCTGGAAACGAGAAGAGAATTGTACACAGATTATGAAAATGATAATTTAAGAAAGTTCCTGTTTAGTGCCGGATACGTTTTTGGTAAAAGCGAAAGTATTACCTGGGAACCATCGGTTTTATTTCAACTATTTGATCAGACTAAAGAAAAGTCGATTGATATAAATATGAAAGCTTACAAAAACATGGATTTTGGAAGTTTATGGGCTGCTCTTTCGTACAGAAGAAGTTTTGACGGTGCACAATATAGTACGGGAAGTGGAGTCGCATCTCAAAAATTACAATATATTACACCTATTGTGGGTATAAATTATAATAATTTTATGTTTGCTTATACTTATTCTCAAGTTACAGGCGATGTGAAATTTGATACTGGAGCTTATCACCAGATAACTTTAGGAATTAACTTGTTCTGTAAAAAAGAACGTTACGATTGTAATTGCCCGGCTATTAATTAAAAACCTTTTTTATGTTAATTAAATCTGTAAACGGAAAATCACCAGCAATTCCTGAGGACTGCTATGTGGCCGAAAACGCAACTATTGTTGGAGACGTAACTTTTGGAGCTTCCTGCAGCGTTTGGTTCAATGCAGTTATTCGCGGAGATGTTCACTTTATCAAAATCGGTAACAAAGTTAATATTCAGGATGGTGCCATTATTCATTGTACGTATCAAAAGCATCCAACGATTATAGGTAATAATGTTTCTATTGGCCATAATGCAATTGTTCATGGGTGTACAGTGCATGACAATGTTTTGATTGGTATGGGAGCAATTGTTATGGACAATTGTGTTATAGAGAGTAATTCTATTGTGGCAGCAGGAGCTGTTTTGACTCAAAATACAGTTGTCGAATCAGGAACTATTTATGCAGGTGTACCGGCAAAAAAAGTAAAAGATATTGATCAGTCAGATTTTGCGGGAGAAATAGAGCGTATTTCTAATAATTATGTAATGTATTCAGGATGGTTTAAAA
>SEBM01000076.1 GCA_004296145.1 Flavobacterium sp. | reverse complement strand
TTATAATAGTTCTAATAGAAAAATGCGTTGATACAAATTTAAAATATGCATTTCTTTTTTTACTCTATCTCCATTGTTTTGCTCAATTCTATTGTATGGGATTTTATGATTATGATCTATTTAATGATTCACAGTCATTTGATATTTCATCAATCATAATAATCTTGACTTACTTTACTTTTGAATTAGTTCTCACCTTGTATGTGGTTAAGGTATTGTATAAGCCTAATGCAAAAAAAATTTGGAATAAATAATTTGTTTACAATAGTTCGAATCCAGTAAAGAAACATTATATACTACAACTAAAATCAAAAAAACCTTTCGAAAGCGAACTCCCGAAAGGTTTTTACCTACAACCTAATAACAATTTTTATTTCCAACCTCCGCCTAGTTCTTTGTAAACATTGACTGCGGCATTTAATTGGTCTTTTTTCGTTTCTATTAATTCTAATTTAGATTCTAAAGCGTCACGCTGTGTCATTAAAACTTCGAAATAATCTACTCTTGCAGATTTAAACAAATCGTTTGACACATCAATTGATGTGCTTAAAGCCGCTACTTGTTGTGACTTTAAATCATAGCTTTTTTCTAAATTACTGATTTTAGAAAGCTCATTCGAAACTTCGATATAAGCATTCAAAACAATACGATCATAGTTATACAACGCCTGAAGCTGTCTTGCATTGGCATTGCTGAATTCTGCTTTGATTGCATTTCTGTTAATCAAAGGCGCTGCGATGTCGCCGGCTAGTGAATACAGTAATGATTCAGGAAATGTTAACAGGTAAGACGGATTAAAAGCGTTTACCCCAACTGCAGCCGAAATATCCAATGATGGATAAAATTCTGCTCGGGCTACTTTTACATCCAGTTTTGCAGCTGTTAACTCCATTTCTGCCTGTTTAATGTCAGGACGGTTTTGTAATAATTGAGACGGAATTCCAGAATTTACAGTTGATGGCAACAAACTTAAAAAGTTGTTTGTATCTCGCTTAATTTCCTGTGGATATTGACCTATCAAAAAGTTAATCCTGTTTTCCGTCTCTTTTATTTGCTGACGAATGTCAAACTCTTTACTTTTAGAATCTAAAACTTCTGCCTGGAATTTCTGAACTCCAAGTTCTGTCGCTCTGGCTGCCTGTTTTTGAATTTTTACAATTTCTAACGCGTTAGATTGCAATTCAATATTTTGCTTTACAATTTCTAACTGACTGTCAAGAGCTAATAACTCATAATAAGAATTAGCCACTTCGGCTATCAGATTTGTAACTACAAAGTTTTTTCCCTCTACTGTAGATAAATACCTGCTTACGGCTGCTTTTTTAGAATTACGCAGTTTTTTCCAGATATCTACTTCCCAGTTTGCATAAGCGGCTACCACAAAATCCCCAAGCGGATCCGGTGTTTCTTTTCCGGGTTTAATTTCTGTAGTGGCATCACCAGCTCCCTGGCTTGTATATCTTCCTACTTTCTCTACCCCTGCTCCTGCTCTTACACCAACTGTTGGTAAATACGCTCCTTTTCTTATTTTAACGTCATTCTTTGCAATCTCGATTTCCTGCAAAGTGATCATTAATTCCTGATTATTTTTAAGCGCAGTATCGATTAGGTTTACCAGATTTTGATCTTTAAAATATTGTCGCCACGGAATAGCAGCCATATTTGTTGTGTCCTTGCTGGTTGTGTAAGCTTCCGGAACAACGGCTTTATTTGTTGCATCGGCTGTGGTCTGTGGCGCCTTGCAGCTTACCGCTGCAAGACATAGACCTGCCACAATGCTATATTGTAACTTGAATTTATACATGATTGTTGTCAATTTCTTCTGTTAATGGATTCTCTTCTTCATGTTTAACCAATTTGTGCTTTTCTGCAATTCTTCCGAAAATGTAATACAATCCTGGAATTACAAATACACCACAAATTGTTCCGATCAACATACCTCCTGCTGCTGCAGTACCGATAGTTCTGTTTCCAATTTTACCTGGACCAGTTGCAAAAGCAAGTGGTAATAATCCGGCGATGAAAGCAAATGATGTCATTAAGATAGGACGGAAACGCGCTTTTGACCCTTCCATTGCTGCTTCTAAAACTGATTTTCCTGCAGCATGTCTTTGTATGGCAAACTCCACGATCAACACGGCATTTTTACCCAATAAACCAATAAGCATTACCATGGCAACCTGCGCGTAAATATTATTTTCTAATCCTGTCAATTTTAATAAAAGGAAAGCTCCAAAAATACCCGCCGGCAACGAAAGAATTACTGATAATGGCAGAATAAAACTTTCATACTGTGCTGCCAAAACTAAATACACAAATCCTAAACAGATTAAGAATACCCAGATTGCCTGATTTCCCTGAGCCACCTCATCGGCAGAGATACCTGCCCAGTCAATGTCATATCCTCTTGGTAATTTTTTTGCAGCTACTTCCTGAATTACTTTAATGGCTGTACCAGAACTATAACCAGGAGCAGCTCCACCACTAATCTCTGTTGAGTTGTACATGTTGTGTCTTGTAATTTCAGACAAACCATATACTTTTTCTAATTTCATAAAGGCAGAAAAAGGAACCATTTCATCACGATTATTTTTTACATACAACTTCAGGATATCATCTGGCTGTGCACGATATTCCGGTGACGCCTGAACGATTACTTTATAGTTAATTCCGTATTTAATAAAACTGATTTCGTAGTTACTACCCACAAGTGTTGACAAAGTATTCATCGCATTTTCGATAGAAACACCTTTTTGTTGTGCGGCATCATTGTCTACTTTCATCATATACTGAGGGAAACTCGCACTAAAGAAACTAAATACGTTAGAAAGCTCGGGACGTTTGTTCAATTCTTCAACGAACTCTTTGTTTACAGCTTCCATTTTTTTGAAATCACCAGAACCTGTTTTATCTAATAAACGAAGTTCAAATCCTCCTGCTGCTCCATATCCTGGTACTGCCGGCGGTTGGAAAAATTCAATATTTGCACCTGGAATATCTTTAGATTTTTCTTCCAGTTCTGTCATGATTTCCTGTACAGATTGTTTACGATCGTTCCAGTCTTCTAAGTTCACCAAACAAGTTCCGGCATTAGATCCTGTACCTTCTGTCAAAATCTCATAACCTGCCAATGAAGAAACAGATTTTACTCCTTCTACACTTTCAGATATTTTTTGCAATTTCTCTGCAATATTATTTGTTCGCTCTAAAGATGATCCCGGAGGTGTCTGAATAATGGCATAAAACATTCCCTGATCCTCATTCGGAATAAATCCGGAAGGAACTGTGCTGCTTATTAACCATGTTCCGGCACAAAACCCAAGAAGTGCAATAATAGTAACGGCTCTTCTGTTTACAATTGTTCCTAAAACGTTTTGATATTTACCTTGTGCAAGATTAAAATAGTTATTAAAACCATCTATAAATCTATTTACAGGTGTTTTCTTTTTAGGTTTACCGTGATTATTTTTTAGCATCATCGCACAAAGCGCCGGTGTCAGTGTCAAAGCCACAATACCTGAAAGTATAATTGCTGTTGCCATTGTGATCGAGAATTGTCTGTAGAAAACCCCAACCGGACCAGACATAAAGGCAACCGGAATAAATACCGCAGCCATTAAGAATGTAATCGCAATAATAGCTCCTGCAATTTCGTGCATTGCTTTTTTGGTCGCTTTAAGCGGAGAAAGATGTTCTTCTTCCATCTTGGCGTGAACGGCTTCGATTACCACAATCGCATCATCGACGACGACCCCAATTGCCAATACTAAAGCAAATAATGTAATTAAGTTCAATGAAATATCAAAGAACGTCATGAATATAAATGTTCCAACCAACGATACCGGAACCGCAATTGCCGGAATAATAGTTGAACGCCAGTCTCCTAAGAAAAGGAAAACTACCAATCCTACCAAAATAAAAGCTTCAATTAAAGTATGGATTACTTTTTCGATAGAAGCATCAAGGAACTTAGAAACGTCATAAGAAATTTCATAGTCCATTCCTTTTGGAAATTTAGTCTTGATTTTTTCTAATTTGGCTTTTACGTCTTCAATAACCTGATTGGCATTACTACCAAAAGATTGTTTCAATACAATAGCCGCAGATGGTTTTCCATTCAAATTAGAATAAATATCATACATCGAACTTCCAAATTCAACATTGGCAATATCTTTAAGACGCAAAAGCTCTCCGTTTGGATTTGATCTTACAACGATATTTCCGTATTGTTCTTTAGTGGTAAAACGACCTGAATATTTCAATACATATTCAAATGCCTGAGAACGTTTTCCGGAACTTTCTCCGGTTTTACCTGGAGAAGCTTCCAAACTCTGACTTGATAATGCTTCCATTACTTCATCAGCAGATATTTTATAAGCCAGCATACGATCAGGTTTCAACCAGATACGCATTGCATATTCACGTGTTCCTAAGATATCTCCGGAACCAATACCATTTACCCTTTTTAATTCAGATAACACATTGATATCTGCATAGTTGTAAAGGAATTTCATATCCGTATTTGGATCCGTACTGTAAAGATTCACATACATTAACATACTCGGAACTTCACGAGTAATCTTTACACCTTCTCTAACTACCAAAGGAGGAAGTTTATTAGTAACCGAAGCTACACGGTTCTGAACGTTAATTGCAGCCTGATTCGGATCTGTGCCTAAATTAAATACAACTTGTATACTTGCTTCACCGTCATTTCCGGCATCAGAAGTCATATATTTCATTCCGGGAACACCATTTAAGGCTCTTTCTAACGGAATAACAACAGACTTAATCATCAATTCACCGTTTGACCCAGGGTAATCTGCTGTAACGTTTACCATTGGAGGAGAAATGGAAGGGAACTGGGTAATAGGTAAATTTAGTACCGACAAAACCCCTAAAAAGACAATAACCAACGATATTACTATTGACAATACGGGTCTTTGAATAAATTTATTAAACATTTTATATTTTTTTAATGATTAAAATAAGTAAACCTATTCTGCTTTTACGCGTAAATTATTTATTACCGTGTTAGGAGATTGGAAGTCATATTTAATTTTATCGTTCTCTTTTACTTTCTGAACTCCTTCAAGTAAAATCTTGTCATTTTCAGTTACTCCGCTTTTAATTACATACAAGTCAGGAATTTCGCCTGCTATAATAATTTCTTTTGAGGTCACCTTATTGTTTTTATCTACTATAAAAACATATTTTTTATCCTGAATTTCATAAGTTGCTTTTTGCGGAATAACAATCGCATTTTTAAGCGGAACCAACATTTGAACTGATCCTGTTTCTCCGTTTCTAAGCAATTTTGCAGAGTTTGGGAATCTTGCTCTAAAAGCAATATTTCCTGTTTCGTTATTAAATTCACTTTCGATAACCTCAACGTTTCCTTTTTCTTTAAAAAGATCTCCGTTGGCCAAAACCAAATTAACTTTAGTTTCTGCACGATCCTTTACATCTGTTTGATATTGAAGATATTCTGGCTCTGAAACATTGAAATAAGCAAACATCTGACTGTTATCAGAAAGACTTGTCATTAATTCACCTTCGTCTATAAGACTTCCTAATTTTAATGGAATTCTGTCGATAGTTCCGTCAAACGGAGCTCTGATTTCTGTAAATGATAAGTGAAGTTTTGCTAATGCAACTTCTGCTTTTGCAGATTGAAGTTTGGCCTGAGCAACACTTAATTCGTTTTTAGAAACAATATTCTTGTCAGCAAGAAGTTTAGAGTTTTGCAATTCTATCTCTACTGATTTTTGTTCTGCCTGAGCTTTAAGTAACTCAGCCTGATACATATTGGGCATAATTCTAAACAATAGCTGACCCGCTTTTACGAATTGTCCCTCGTCAACATAAATGTTTTGCAGGAATCCTTTTTCCTGAGCGCGGATTTCGATGTTTCTGACAGATTTAATCTGCGATACATATTGTTTGGTAAATGAAGTATCGATTTTTACAGGATTGGTAACTGTAAATTTTTCAACTTCTTCTTTCTCTTCTTTTTTTGTTGTACAACTGGTTAAGCACAACATGGCCAGTAAGCCCGTTAACACGATTCTTTTCATGATATAATAATGGAAATTAAGCGAATGAATGCAAGGAATAAAGATTCCTTAGGTCTGAAAAATAAAAATCAGTCGCCAGAATAAAACGTGAAACGGTAGAATGAAAAAGTATCTTAAAAATACAGTTCGCACTTATGCATGATCACGCTTATTGGTAACCGATGAATAAGTAGAATCAGATTCTTAAAACTCTCTGAGTAATATAAATAGGATTTGACTGGCCACAAGAAGGCCCTAAAATTTCTGAAAGACTATAAGAGTTTACAACAATTTGACGTGAGAATGTCAAATACAAATTATCTATTAAGCTATAATTTGTTGCAAAAAATTTGTTTGAAAGTCCATTTTTAAGATCATTACCAAGAAATTCTTCGTCAAGGTCCAGATCAGCGTCTTCAATAATTGAACTTCCCTGTTCCTGAGTGTTAAATTTAACGTGGTGTCTTCTCTCAAGATTATGATGAGGATGTTGGTGCGTTTCAGCATTAAGATATTGCCCTCCGCCAAGCAGAAGGAAATTCATAAAGACTAAAAAAACTACTAACTTTCTCATTTGAGTGCGAAAGTAATAAAAGATCGGAATAAAAAAAATAAAATAAGAAAGTCTTAACACGAACGTATAAACGAAAACGTTTTCATTTTAATTAATTACATTGTTACAATTAATTTTGATGGAAAAATCTCAGCATTTAAATACTAAATAACACAATACTTCAATGACTTAACAAATAGAATTGAAAAATTTACGGATTTTCTGTTAAAACAAAATTTCCATAACAGTATATTCCTGACCGGATTTGACAAAAACCTGATGTATATCTTTTAATCCTAGTTTTTTGTAGAATGCCGTTTTGTTGCTTCTGGCATTGCACCAGATTTTTGTAACTCCTTTTTCTTTTCCCAGATCAAAAACAAAATTTAGTAACTTAGATGCTATGCCTTTTCCCTGATATTCTTCTAATGTTGCTAATTTCCTGAATTGCATTTCATTACCGGAAATAAAACAGGAAACGATAGAAACTAATTTTTCATTTATAAAAAAACCAAAATGCAAACCAAAATCATCTTCGGCTAATTGTACAAATTCAATTGGCTCGTTTGGCCACATCACTTCGTGCCTGATTTGCCAGGTATCCTCTGGTTTTATTTCTTTAATTGACATTAAAATTTTAGTTCTGTTATTTCAGTTTATCTAATTTGCCTTTCGTCTCCGGAAAATTTTTATCCATCTCAAGTACTTTCTGATAATTGGCAGCTGCATTTTTTTTATCTCCTACACTTGCATAAAAATCTCCCAAAGAATCATACGTGTTGGGACTATCAGGATAATTGGTGACATTCATTTTAAATAAATATCCGGCGAGTTCGGTATTTTTATTTCCCATTGACTGATAACCATAATTATTTACCAGCGCTTCGGGCAATGCTACTTTGTATCCCATGTATTTAGAAACCTCTTCGTAATGTTTTTCTAATTTAGAAAGAACTTCTTTATTGAAATTCATTTGTTCAGGAATAGAAAGCTTTAATTGATTAAATTCAAAAATAAAACGCAATCCATCATAAGTAGCAATTAAGGGCACAGATCCATGACTATCATCCTTATAATATTTATGATTATAGTTTAAATTGCTCTTTTTATTTTTGTTTAAAAAATCATTTAAATCTAAAACAGACCGAATATGGTTTGACATTACAGAGGTATCTTTTCTAACTTTTACGAGATCCATGTTGCTTTCCATAGTGTTTGCGATCCCTATGAATAAAGAAACATTTGCCAGATTTTTAGTTTCTAAGGTTTTAATAGTTTCTTTTAAAAATTTCTTGTGATCCCACCACATACTTGGATCGATAGAAATATAAGAATTGAATAAATTGGTATGATTGGTCAAAATATTCATAACAGTCAGTCCGCCAAAAGAATGGCCGATTAAGGTTCTGTAAGGCGCAGTTGGGTACTTAGAATCTATAAACGGGATTAATTCTTTTTCTAAAAACGCTGCAAATTTTTCGCCTCCGCCAGATTGTTCGCTCAAATCTTTATTGACAAACGGAAGTTCAATATCTGAATGTGTTGGCGTAAGATCTCTTGTTCGGTTGGTATTCGGAATTGCCACTATAATCATTTCCGGAAATAGCGTATTTCCGTTGATTTCACTAAGCTGTTCAATCATGCCGACAACAGAGCTAAAATGAGCATCTCCGTCTAATAAGTAAACAACAGGATATTTCTGTTTTGCAAAACCAGCATACTGAACACTTCTGGGAAGATGAATAAGAACTTTTCTGTTTTCATTCAAAACTTTTGAATAAATACTGTCAACAGTTCCTATCTCTACTTTACCGTTTTTTTGTGCAAATCCAAAATTTGCTATAAAAACTAAAACAGAAAATAATAGAAATCCTCTTTTAGAAATCCCTGTAAAATATATGTTTTTCATATCTTAAAATTTAATTTTAAATTCCTTAGTTAAGCAATTATAAAAATAAAATAAGAATATGTGATTTTATAATTACAGTGCTTTGGTGTAAAATCTTTCTTTGTTATCGGAGTCGATTTTTTTGACTCCGTTTTCATTTTCTTCCGCTATGTTTATTGCATGCAGAGTTTTGGAATCTTCTGTTACAGAACACTGCCAGATATTTCCATTTGACAATCTAATTGCTGAAAATAAAGCGTCTGATTTATTTTTATCATAAAAAACCAAATCTTCGGCTTTTATAAGTTTTTTTATTTTTGTTTTTTTATCCTGCTCATAAAATTCAATCTTATTTTCAGTTATCTGCATCGATCTAATAACGGGTTGATTATCTGCCTGATTAACTGCCCACGAAGGTTTATCTCCTGTAAAATACCAGGTTCCTACAATCTTCGTTATAAAATCTTTTCTTAAAATGGTTTTCAAAGTATCAATTTTTTTCATTGATTCCTTACCAAAATCATTCTCAGGATTTATCTTATTGGCTACAGAAAAAAGATCTAAAGCTTTTGTAAATTCTCCTTTTTTATAATGTGAAACTGCTAATTCGTATCTGTTTTTTTGAAATGCTTCTTTTGGGTTGTTTTGAGCATAATTCTTAAATGTCAACAATAGAATGATAATAATAAGGCGCTTTTTCATTTAAATTTGGGGCTTTTAAATTTTTGTAAACATAACTTAATTATTGTTATATTACATGTGGTTTTCCGCGTTTTAGAACAAAAAAATCACGAAAAACATCCCCTCACAAACTTCAAAACTTCACAATTACTTAACAGTAAGCACTTTATAAAAAACAACGCAATTACTTAAAAAATATACAAAAAAGTCAGTTATAAATAAAAACTGACTTTTCCGTATAGTTTTTACTTACTTTTCCACTCATTATTTTTTGGTGTAGCATCCATAAAAATGCCTCCATCAATTGTAACGTGTTTCACTTGTTTTTTTCCTTTTAAAGGAATAATTGCCACTTTTTGATTTCTCTCCCAAACTGCCGGAGTCTGATGCAATGTTTCTTTTGAATTGTCTGTATAAACAACATTTACATCAAACGGAATGGCAAAACCTCCAACATTCTGCACAGCAATACTTTTAGCATCAGCATTTTTTACAGAAAGGTCAATATAATTGGTTGTGAAAAACCAGTTATGAAAAAACCAATTCAGATTTTTTCCTGAAGCTGTATTTATTGAATTAAAGTAATCCCACGGAATTGGATGTTTTCCGTTCCAGTTTTGCATATACGCATGTAATGATTTTTTGAACAAATCATCACCAAGCAAATCTTTTAAAGCAATATAAGAAAGAGACGCTTTTCCGTATGAGTTATTTCCGTAACCAGGTCCCGAAACCTGCGTTGACATTGTGATAATGGGCTGATCTTGTTCGGTTGAAGGATCATTTATGTAGTTCTGAACTCTAAATTCTTTATAAAATTTATCCGCCGCTTCTTTACCGTGTTCTGCAATTCCGATTAAATATTCAAAAGTTGTCGCCCAGCCTTCATCCATAAAAGCATAACGCGTTTCGTTGATTCCCATATAAAAAGGAAAATAAGTGTGCGCTACTTCGTGATCCTGAACCAATTGCGCAAAAACAGGATCATTCATTTGCGAGTCATTACACATCATTGGGTATTCCATATCTGCAAAACCCTGAAAAGCAGTCATTTTAGAAAACGGATATGGAATTCCTGGCCAATTGTTAGAAAAATAATCTAACGCATATTGGTTATTTTTAATTGAATTTACAAAATCAGTTCCTTTTACATCATACGCCGCTTGTATACTCGCACGACGGTTTGTTTTTTTGTCTACAACAACACTTCCTGCATCCCATAAATAATGGCTGCTTAATCCGAAACAAACATCTGAAATGTTTTTAGCTTCAAATTTCCATACATTCCAGTCGTACTGTTTGGTGACAACGCCGTTTTTCATTTCCTGCTCGTTTGCAATATGCATAACTTCATCTGTTGTGTATGATTTTTTTAAACGCGCAGCAAATTCAGGCTGCAAAACCTCATCCGGATTTAATAAATCTCCTGTTGCATACACCACATAATTTTTGGGTGCTTTTACAGAATATGTATAATCATTAAAATCATTATAAAACTCCTGACGATCTGTGTGAGGCAATCTGTCCCAACGGTTATAATCGTCAAAAACAGAAACCCTTGGATAACTATAGGCTACAAAAAAAGTAGTATCATCAATTTGTCCTTCTCTTCCGCTTTCTTTAGATAAAGGATAATTCCAATCAATGTTGATTGTAATTTTGCTGTGAGGCAGCATCGGTTTTTTCATCTTTACATTACCAACCGTTCCCCAGCTTTTGGCATCTTCATTATATACTTCTCCTTCAATTTTTAAAGAAGTAATCGTTAATCCGTCACTTAAGAAATCCTTACTCACCTCACCTCCTCTTGGAGAAGATGGTTTATGAAGATTATTTACAAATCGTATTGGCAGATTTTTTAAAGTATCATTACTATTATTTTCATAAATAATAGTTTCAGTTCCGCTTACTATTTTGGTATTGGCGTTGACCGTAATTTCCATAGTGTACTTACCGTGATTTTGCCAGTAATTTTTCCCGGGTTTTCCATCAGCAGAACGTGTTCCTTTAGCATAAGCTTCTTTTATATTTCTTGGCATAAAAAGTTCTTGCGAAAAACCATATTGTGCTAAAAAAAGAAAACTAAAAAGAAATAATTGAAGTGATTTTTGTTTCATATTTTTTTGATTAGATGATTTTTGAATTGTGATATAAGACATTAGTGGATTATTT
>SEBM01000596.1 GCA_004296145.1 Flavobacterium sp. | reverse complement strand
TTTTCACCATTATTTTTGTTGTTTTGAACCATTGCGTATACTGCCATATTGAATAATTGTTAAATTAATCAAAAGTCAGTTTTTCTTCAAATTTATAATTGTAAAAAATCGTTTATTTTTCGAATTTATCTGGTGTTTCTCCAGTAAAAGTTTTAAAATCGTGTATCAAGTGTGCTTGATCGAAGTAATTGTTTTCATTGCAAATAAATGCAAATGATTTTTCTTGTTTAAGATGATCTAGCACGGTGTTAAAACGAATAATGGATGCAAATTTTTTAGGAGTTATGCCAACAATTTTTCTAAAACGCTTTTCTAAAGGGCTTTGGCTAATAAATAGCATTTCGCTAAGTTGTTTAATTTTAATATTACCTTTAGTATGATGGATGTATTTAATGGCTTGGCTAACCAATAAATCTTCCTTTTTATCCAACAGTTGTTGTAATAAAAAATTTTCTACAACTATTATTCTGTGCTGGTCTGTTGTTGCTAGATTTAGCAATTCTTCTACTTTATCTATTTCTGACTTTGCAAGAAGATAATCTAGGCTTAAACTTTGATTAAATAGTTCGTTAATTGTGTTTTTGAAAAAATAAGAAGCACCAATTTCATTAAAGAAAACGAGTATAGACCCAATATTTGCCGATTGTTTAAAGATTTTATATTTGTCTTGTATTCCTGTTATACCTATGGAGGCTAAATTATTTTCGGTGTTATTCGTTAGATAAGCTAATTTTCCGCTGTATTGAAAACCAATAACTAATCCTGTGGTTGGAAAGACTTTGTAAATTCCATCATCTGTTGCCTCAGAAATAATCAGGTGTTTGATATAGGGTTTTAATCTGTCTGAAGGAATTATCTTTTCGAACCTCATAACAGTAGCTTATAAATTCATCCGTTTTTGAAATTCATCTACAAATAAACCCACATGATATCCATCGGCTAACGCATGATTAACATGAATAGAAATTGGCATTGTTTTTTTGCCATTTTCATCGGTCATTTTGCCAAATGAAAATTTTGGGCAGCTATCATTAAAAGAGAAACTGCGAGCATGTGATAAAGAGGTAAATTTTAAAAATGGCATAGCCGATATATGAATTACATTGGCATTATTTCCATTGAGGTTTAACCCATTAGAATTTCTAACATTTTCTATTTCTATTTTTGCTTCCGACTGAAATTCATCAAAATCTGAAAAAAAATCGATATACGAAAAGCCAAAGCTATTATCGGCTCTATTAATTACCGCAGAAGCATTTACTTTCTCGTAAATATAAATTTGGTTATCCTCAATCCTAAGCCTAAAGTTTTCTACTGAGTTTGCTGCAGCTAAAGATTGATGTAAATAATATAAGAAAAAACCTAGCCCTTCTTTTTTACATTTTTGATAAGCAATTGTACAATCAATATTAACCGTAACACCAAAAAATGGTTCTTCAAAGCTATTAAAGAAATTAAAGTGCGCTTTTCTTGCCCAGTTTTCTATGTCAAATAGTTTTTTCATTTTTTAAGGAAAGTTAGTATTTCGCTAATGTTTGATGCTGTTTTAAAATTGTCGTGTTCTACATTGTGCTCAACAATTTCATGTGCCCAAGTGGTATGAAATGGAACGTGTATGGCATTGCCACCAATTGCTAGTACAGGTAATACATCAGATTTTAAGGAGTTACCAATCATTAAAAAATTCTCTGGCTTGCAGTCTAAATGTTTCAACAATTTAAGGTAGTCTTTTTCGTGTTTTTCACTCATAATTTCGATATGATGAAAATAACTTTCTAATCCAGATTTTTGAAGTTTTCTTTCTTGATCTAACAAATCGCCTTTGGTGGCAACAACTAAACGATATTCTCCTTTTAATGCCGTTAGAACTTCCTCAACACCTTCTAATAATTCAATTGGTTTATTGAGCTGTTCTTTGCCAAATTCGATAGCTTTGGCAATCATTGCTAAACTGGCGGTACCTTGGGTTACTTCCAAAATAGTTTCAATCATCGATAGCATAAAACCTTTAATGCCATAACCATATAAAGGTAAATTTGCAATTTCGGTTTTAAATAAAGCATTAGCAGTACTATGCAAAGGCAGATAATCTTCTAACAAGGCGCAAAATTTATCTTCAGCTTCGCGAAAATAGGGCTCATTTACCCATAAAGTGTCGTCGGCATCAAATGCGATGACTTTAATGTTGTTCATTTTGGATGAATTTTGAGGTAAAAATAAGATTTTAACGTTAAGGAATGAAGATGATTAAGGTTGAATTAGCATTTTAATTGCTTTTTGAAATCTTGAATTTTGTCATAATCATTGATGCCAAGAAGTTCAATTCCTCGAAGAAAAGAAATCTTATTTAGTTTGATCATTTCTGTTATGAATGGGAATAGTCTTTCGTGTTCATATTTGTTGCTAAGTTTAAAATATGTGGTTGTTTTTTGCCCGTTTTTAAGGTAAAGCACTAGGTAATTTGATGTTCCTTGTGATAAAATTGGATTAAAGTTGTTACGGTAATCTTCTTTTTTCCCATAATAG
>SEBM01000075.1 GCA_004296145.1 Flavobacterium sp. | reverse complement strand
GTGCAATTAGACGAAAACCGTCGTGCAGCACAAGTGGAGTTAGACAATACTTTATCAGAATCTAATAAATTATCCAAAGATATAGGCGAATTGATGAAAGCCGGAGAGAAATCTAAAGCCGCGATCTTAAAAGAAAAAACGGTTTCATTAAAAGAAAAAAGTAAAGAATTGGGCGAAAAAGCAGAAGCTTTGGCTGTCGAATTACAAAATAAATTATACACATTACCAAACCTTCCGGCAGATATTGTTCCTGAAGGAAAAACTCCGGACGATAACCTGAATGTTTTTGAAGAAGGTGATATTCCGGTTTTGCATGAAGGCGCACAACCGCACTGGGAATTAGTAAAAAAATACGATATCATCGATTTTGAATTGGGTGTAAAAATTACAGGCGCAGGTTTTCCGGTTTACAAAGGAAAAGGTGCTCGCCTCCAACGTGCCTTAATTAATTATTTTTTAGATAAAAACACGGCTGCCGGTTACAATGAAGTTCAGGTTCCGCATTTGGTAAATGAAGCTTCAGGATACGGAACGGGACAATTGCCGGACAAAGAAGGACAAATGTATCATTCTACAATTGATGATTTATATTTGATTCCGACTGCTGAGGTTCCGGTTACGAATTTGTTTCGTGATGTGATCTTAAACGAAAGTGAATTACCGGTTTTACATACGGCTTACACGCCATGTTTCCGTCGTGAAGCGGGTTCTTACGGAGCACATGTACGCGGATTAAACCGTTTACACCAATTTGATAAAGTAGAAATCGTTCGTATCGAGCATCCGGACAATTCATACGCAGCACTTGACGGAATGGTGGAGCATGTGAAAAACATTCTTCAGGAATTAAAATTGCCATATAGAATTTTACGTCTTTGTGGAGGCGATATGGGATTCACATCTGCTTTGACTTATGATTTTGAAGTGTTTTCTACAGCACAGGATCGCTGGTTAGAAATTAGTTCAGTTTCTAACTTTGAAACTTTTCAGGCAAATCGTTTGAAATTACGTTTCAAAGACAAAGATGGCAAAAACCAATTGGCGCACACACTAAACGGAAGCTCATTAGCACTTCCAAGAGTTTTGGCCGGAATTTTAGAAAACTACCAAACTCCGGAGGGAATTGTAATTCCGGAAGTTTTACGTCCGTACTGCGGATTTGATATTATAAACTAATTTTAGTTTACAGTCACAGTCTCAGTTTACAGTTTCGGCTGCTAGCTGAGACTGAAAACTGAGACTGAAAACTGAAAACGGACACTAATGAAAAACGGTATTTTAAACTGGAATGTTGATCCTGTAATTATTTGGATAACAGATAGTTTTCCGCTAAAATATTACGGAGCACTTTTTGCCTGCGGACTTCTTCTTGGGTTTTATATCGTAAGAAATATTTATAAAAAAGAAAATCTTTCGCTGGACAATCTCGACAGTTTGCTTATTTATGTTATTGTCGGAACCGTTTTGGGAGCGAGATTAGGACATTGCTTTTTTTATGAAGCCGATTATTTTCTCAAACATCCCATAGAAATTTTGATACCAATTCAGAAAATCAAAGGTTCTTACGAATTTGTAGGTTTTCAGGGTTTGGCAAGCCATGGAGGTACTATTGGCGTTATTACAGCAATGATTTTATATTGCCGCAGATACAAAGTAAATTTCTTAGGACTTTTGGATAAAATGGCAGTTGCAGTTCCTGTAACCGGCGCATTCATCAGAATGGGAAATTTTATGAATTCCGAAATTTATGGAAAACCAACTAACGGAAATTGGGGCGTTGTCTTTCAAAGAGACGATCTAATACCAAGACATCCGACACAATTATATGAAGCATTTGCTTATTTATTAATTTTCGGAATTCTGTTTTATATGTATAAATCAGAAAAAATCAGAAACGCAAAGGGATTAATCTTTGGAACTTTCTTAACTTTATTATTCTCAGCTCGTTTTATTATCGAATTTTTCAAAGAAAATCAGGAAAGTTTTGAAAATAGTATGCTAATTAATATGGGACAGATTCTAAGTATCCCATTTATTTTGATTGGTTTGGCTTTGATTTTTTGGAAAAGTAAAAAAGTCGCAGTTTACAGTGACAGTTTACAGGTTACGCTGACTGAAAAATCGCAACTGAAAACTGAGACCGAGACTGAAAACTAAATAAAGGCTGAAAACTTAAAAAAATGCAATATGAAAAACATATTGATTTGTATCGTTTTGTTATGTTCTGGTTTTGGCTTTGCCCAAAACGAGCAACTGGCTCAATATTACTACGATAAAGGCGATTTCGAAAAAGCTAAAATCAGTTACGAGCAACTTTTAAATGCTTCACCATCCAATACTCAGTATTTTTTAAGAACAGTTGATTGTTATCAGCAGCTTCAACAATTTGATATAGCCCAAAAAGCAATTCAGGAACGTTATAACAGATACAAACAAGGTATTTTTTTGGTAGAATTAGGATATAATTTTCAATTGCAAAAAAATGATTCCAAAGCCAAAAGCTATTACGATCAGGCAATCGAAAAAATCAAAACCAATTCAAATGATGTTTATGGTATTGCAAGTTCTTTTGAGAAAAAGGTTTTGTTGGAATATGCTTTAAAAGCCTATGAGGTCGCGATGGAAATTCAGCCAAATTATAATTTTAATTTCCAGGTCGGCATGTTGTATGGTCAGTTAGGAAAGACCGATCAGATGATTGATCTTTTATTGACTGAATCGTATAAAAATCCGCAGAATTCAAATCTCATTCAAACGCAGTTAGCCCGCTTTATGAATGGAGAAAATGATAGTACGACTTTTAAGGACGCCATGCGAAAAGCATTAATCCTAAGAACCCAGAAAGATCAGGATGTATTTTGGAACCATTATCTAAGTTGGTTTTACGTACAGCAAAAAGAATTTGGAAAAGCATTCATTCAGGAAAAAGCCATTTACAAAAGAGAACCGGAATCACTAATAAGTATTGTCAATTTAAGTCAGTTTGCTTTAAATGAAGATGATACCGAGACGGCGACAGAAATTCTGAATTTTATTCTTTTGAATACTAAAGATATAGATTTACTGATTCAGACGAATGCCCGTCTAATGGAGATTAAAATTGCAAAAGCACAGGAAAAAGACTATCCGGCAATCAACACCGAATTGCAGCAATTACTTACTACTTATGAAATAACTCCATTTAGCTTATCTTTGCAAATTATTCAGGCACACTTTCTGGCTTTTAATTTAAAACAACCGGAAGAAGGAAAGGCAGTTATAAAAAAAGCATTAGACTTAAATCTGAATGAATATCAAAGAGCAGATGCCAAAATGGAATTGGGCGATATTTTGCTTTTGGAAGAAAAATTCAATCAGGCGTTGATTTATTATTCACAAATTCAACTGGATTTAAAGAATGATGTAATGTCGCATGAAGCGAGTCTGAAAGCTGCAAAAACCAGTTATTATAAAACTGATTTTGAATGGGCTTTAAAACAATTTAAAGAATTAAAATCGGCAAACACACAATTGATTGCCAACGATGCTCTTGAATATTTTTTATTGATTAATGATAATACAGCTGCAGACTCTACACAAACGGCATTAAAGCAATTTGCAAAAGGAGATTTTTTACTTTATCAAAATAAAAAACCCGAGGCTATTGCTCAGTTTCAGAATGTTTTGAAAAGTTTTAAAGGTCAGGAAATAGAAGCTGTAACAATGTTGCGTTTAGGAAAAATTTACGAAAGCCAGAAAGATTACACATCTGCGTTAAGTCAATACCAGCAGATCATTGACAATCATAGCGACGGAATTTATGTTGATGAAGCATTGTTCTTTTCGGCAGAAATTTATAATGACGAATTAAAAGATACAGAAAAGGCAAAACCTTTATATGAAAAAGTAATTTTCAACCATCAGGATAGTATTTACTTTGTTGATGCAAGAAAAAAATACCGCGAGTTACGCGGCGATAAAAATTTATAATATTAATCAACTTCTGGTTTCTAAGTAAAGTAAATTGAGTAATGAATTAACCTTAGAACCTTAGAGACTTTGAAGCTTTGAACCTTAAAAAAAATGATTATTTACAACGTCACCACCAATATACACGAAAGCGTTCATGACCAATGGTTAAAATGGATGCAGGAAAAACACATACCGGAAATTCTGGGAACCCAAAAATTCTCTTCAGCACGAATTGTAAAAGTTTTGGTTGAAGAAGAAATGGGCGGGATCACTTATTCTGTTCAGTATACAACAGATGATAAAGAGACTTTAGAAAAGTATTACATTGAAGATCAACCGCAATTTGACAGAGAAGCCCTGGAATTGTTTGCTGATAAAATGCTTTCTTTCAGAACAGAATTGGAAGTGATTTCTGAGCATTAATTTTTTAGTTTTCAGTTACAGTCGCAATTTTCAGTTTAAAATCGACATGTAATACAAAAAACTTTGAGTCTTTGAGCCTTCGTGGCAAAAAAACAGTAGATAAGCTTGAGCCTTCGCGGCAAAAAGAATACTTTTGCAGCCTCGCGGCAAACAAGAAAGAAAATGGAAAAAGTAAAAGCCAAAAAACATTTAGGACAGCACTTCCTGAAAGATGAAAGTATTGCAAAAGCTATTGCAGATACTTTGAGCTTAAAGGGATACGAAGAGGTTTTAGAAATAGGACCAGGAATGGGTGTGCTTACTAAATATTTACTTGATAAGCCAATCAATACACACGTAATCGAGATTGACACAGAATCTGTGGTGTATTTGGGCGAAAATTATCCAAAGCTAAAAGATAAAATTATCTCTCAGGATTTCCTGAAATACAATATCAATGAAGTTTACGAAAACAAACAATTCGCAATAATTGGAAACTTTCCATACAATATTTCGACGCAGATTGTTTTCAGGACTTTAGAGTTTAAACACCAGATTCCTGAGTTTTCGGGAATGTTTCAAAAAGAAGTTGCAGAACGAATCTGCGAGAAAAAAGGCTCAAAAGCTTACGGAATCTTATCCGTTTTGGCTCAGGCTTTCTATGATACAGAGTATTTGTTTACTGTTGACGAAAATGTTTTTATTCCTCCGCCCAAGGTAAAATCGGGTGTGATGAAAATGACCCGAAAGGAAGATTACAGTCTTCCTTGTGGTGAAAAGTTGTTTTTTACAGTTGTAAAAACCGCTTTTCAGCAAAGACGCAAAACATTACGTAACAGTTTGAAAACATTAAATTTATCAGATAAATTGCGAGAAGACACTATCTTTGATCTTCGACCTGAGCAGCTTAGCGTTGATGAATTTATTGTTTTGACTCAAAAAATAGAAGCCGATGGAGTTCAAAGTTAGCAAAGAATTAATCCAACAATTAGAAGAGCATATTGTTAATAAAAACGACAAGGAACTTGAAGTTTTATTAAACGATCTGCACCACGCTGATATAGCCGAAATCCTGGATGAACTGGATTTTGACGAAGCAACTTATATCTTTAAAGTTCTTGATAGTGATAAAACCGCAGAAATTCTTCTTGAATTAGAAGATGATTTGCGTGAAAACATCTTAAGCCGCCTTTCTCCAAAAGAAATTGCAGAAGAGCTTGACGAGCTTGAAACCAATGATGCTGCCGATATTATCGCAGAACTTTCGCAGGAAATCAAAGCCGAAGTAATCTCAGAACTTATTGACGTCGAACACGCCAAAGATATTGTAGAACTATTGCGTTACGACGAGAATTCTGCCGGTGGTTTGATGGGTAAAGAGTTAGTAAAAGTCAATGAAAACTGGAATGTGCTAACCTGCGTGAAAGAAATGCGTATCCAGGCAGAAAATGTATCGAGAGTGCATTCGATTTATGTTGTTGATGATGAAAACCGCTTAAAAGGAAGATTATCATTAAAAGATTTATTGACAACGTCTACCAAAACTCAAATTGGTGATATTTATATTCGAAAATTAAATTTTGTAAACGTAGATACTGAAGACGTTGAGGTGGCGCGTATCATGCAGAAATACGATTTGGAAGCAATTCCGGTTGTAGATGAACTTGGTCGCCTTGTCGGAAGAATTACAATTGACGATATCGTAGACGTAATCAAGGACGAAGCCGACAAAGATTACCAGTTGGCAGCGGGTATTACACAAGACGTTGAATCAAATGACAGCGTTTTAGAGTTGACAAAAGCACGTTTGCCGTGGTTATTAATCGGAATGGTAATCGAGATTGTAGCTTCTTTTGTATTGAAAGACAACGAAACGACATTTCAAAAATATTCAACCCTAATTATTTTTGTGCCTTTGCTTTCTGCAACTGCAGGAAATATTGGTGTTCAGGCATCGGCAATCGTAGTTCAGGGTTTGGCCAACGGAACTCTGAAAGATTTTAGCCGAGGATATTTCAGTAAAGAGATTACCGTTTCTATGATTTCAGGAAGTATTATTTCATTGCTTCTTTTAGGATATCATTCTATCATGTACGGGCAATATTTAGTGGGACTGGCAATTTCAATCTCCATGATAGTTGTGATTTTATTTGCTGCAACTTTAGGGACTCTTGTGCCGCTTTTTCTTCATAAAAATAAAATTGACCCAGCTATTGCAACGGGTCCGTTTATCACGACAACCAATGACGTTTTTGGAATTATGCTCTACTTTGGAGTAGCCAAATTGATTCTTGGGTTTTAGATTTTTGCCACAAATTCATTTGTTATAGTGATTATAAATCTATAAAATCTGTGTAATTTGTGGCGGTAAAAAATGCTGTTAATCAGCCTGAAACAAATTAAAACCAACCAGAATGAAAGTACATATTATTGGAGGAGGAAATCTTGGGGTTTCTATTGCTTTGGGAATTGCCAAGTTCTCAAAAAACAACCAAGTTACAGTAACGAGAAGAAATACGGCCAGTATTCAATATTTAGCAGAATACGGAATCACGGTTTCATCAGATAATAAACATAATATTCAGGAAGCTGATGTAGTAATTTTAACAATAAAGCCCTATCAGGTTGATACTGTTTTGGGAGAAATTCTGCCGGTTATCCAAAACAAAACCATTGCTTCTGCAGTAAGTGGTTTGTCGCTGGAGGCGCTTCAGACAAAAACAAACAACGCTTATCCTGTTATTCGAATTATGCCCAATATTGCGGCGCAGTTTGGAGAATCGGCTACTTGTATTTCTTTTCCTGAAAAGGACAGAGAAAAAGCATTGCCAATAGTTGATCTTTTTCAGGATTTGGGAACTGCTCCGGTAATTGACGAAAAACTAATGGATGCCGCTACAGTTTTAGGTGCTTGCGGTACTGCATATGCATTACGTTATATTCGTGCCTCTATGCAGGCAGGAATTGAGATTGGATTCGATTCTAATACAGCTTTGGCAATTGCTGCACAAACTGTAAAAGGAGCTGCAAAAATGCTTTTAGAAGAAAAAGTACATCCGGAACAATTAATCGACCGTGTGACAACGCCACAAGGCTGTACCATTGTTGGATTGAACGAAATGGAACACAATGGTTTCAGTTCTTCTTTGATTAAAGGAATTAAAACTTCTTTGAAACAGATTAAAGGGTAAAAAAATAAATTCCAATATTTTTAAATTCCAAATTCCAATTCATGTTGGGATTTGGAATTTAATTTTTGGAAATTATTTCTTAATCAATTGAATATATTTCCTTCCGCAATCTTCAATTTTAGTATACGAATTCATAGCATTTCCATAATTCTGTATCGTAAGTGTATCCTGAACATAACTCGCGCCTATATCAACAGGAATTACGGGTTCTTTGTCTGAAATAGAATCACTGCCTTCTTCATCGCTCATTTCTCCTTCATAATAATCCCATTTTATCCCTTTTAAGACTAAAATTTTTTCGCCGGATTCTTCTGTTAATTCAGCTACTCCTTTTAAATTTTTCGATTTTGTTTTAAAAATATAACTGTAGCCATCTTTAGTCTTAGTTATTTCTACAGATATTTTGCATTCGCTGCTTTCGTTAGAATCTGCTTGTGTTGAATAAATTCCTTCAATTGAGTTTTGGTTTTTATTTGTGTGAAGAATAGCAGATTCTTCAGGCTCCACTTTTTCAATACCAGATTCCGGTATCTTGTTGTTACACGCTGTGACAATAAGTGAAGTGGTTATATAGATAAGTTTCTTTTGAATATTCATGATTTTAAAACAGTTTTTCGCGTTAGTAAATATTTCAGATAAACAAAACCAAAAACTCCGGCAAGGACTGAAGCTATCAGAATTGCAATTTTTGAAAAGACAATCGTTTCAGAATCTTTAAAAGCCAATAGGGTAATAAAAATAGACATTGTAAAACCAATTCCGCCCAACATTCCGGCGCCCAGAATATGAGTCCATTTCAGGCTTTTGGGCAAACTGCAGATTCCAGCATTAACTCCAATGAAAGAAAAAAGCAAAATACCGATTGGTTTTCCAAGAACTAAGCCTAAAATAATTCCGAGTGTATTGGGTTGATTTAAACCAGTATGCCAATCTGATCCTATTGCAATACATGTATTTGCAACGGCAAAAAGTGGAAGTATAAATAAGGCAACAGGCTTGTGTAAAAAATGTTGTAATCGATATGAAGTTGATTTTTCTCCGCCATCTCCAAACGGAATTACAAAAGCTAAAATTACTCCCGTAATCGTTGCGTGTATACCAGAATTTAGCATAAAATACCACATGGCTGCACCTCCAATTAAATACGGGAAAATATTGTAAACCTTTTTTCTGTTCAGAATAAAAAGAAATCCCCAGATTCCTAAGGCAATAGCAAGATTTAGAAATGAAATTGAAGTAGTATAAAATACAGCAATCACAATTATTGCACCCAAATCGTCAATTACAGCAAGTGCAGTCAGAAATATTTTTAGCGAAGCAGGAACCTTATTTCCTAACAAAGATAAAATTCCAATAGCAAAAGCAATATCTGTAGCCATTGGTATTCCCGCTCCGTTTTGTGTTGTAGTTCCATAATTTAAAGCCAGAAAAACAGAAGCCGGAATAAACATTCCGCCAAATGCCGCCATTATAGGCAATGATGCATTTTTTATATTAGATAATTCGCCATGATAAATTTCGCGTTCCAGCTCCAAACCAATCAATAAAAAGAAAATGGTCATTAAACCGTCATTTATCCAATGTGTAATACTATGTCCGCCAAGATCTTTTTCCCAAAACGAAATATAAGGTGTTTGAAAAGACGAATTAGCCAACACAAGCGATAGAATTGTGACAAAGAGCAGAATAAGCCCACCGGATTTTTCGTTTTCAAAAAAGGCTTTAAAAGTTTTGGTCAGTTTCATTGTAAAAAAGATTCTGCAGATTTATATTTAATGAGATTGGTTTCTCAATATGCCGTTACCTTCAAAGTTAAAAAAAATATAACCAATAAAAAATTTACTACATTTTGTTTGAATCTGAATACAATTTTCAAATTCAATACTAAAGAATAAGCTGTATTTTTGTTTCACATTAAAATAAAAAAAATGAGTACAAAAATTCTACATATAGATAGTAATCACCCAATTCTTTGGGGACAACTGGAAGAAGCAGGTTTTGAAAACCATGAAGATTTTAAATCTTCTAAAGAAGAAATTGAAGCCAAAATTCAGGATTATAACGGAATCGTAATTAGAAGCCGTTTTAAAATTGATAGAGTATTTTTGGATAAAGCAACTAATTTGCAATTTATTGCAAGAGTTGGGGCTGGCTTGGAAAGTATTGATTGTGAATATGCTGAGGCTAAAGGAATCCATTTAATTGCTGCTCCGGAAGGTAATCGCAACGCTGTTGCAGAACATTCGCTTGGCGTAATTTTATCCTTATTTAATAATCTGAATCAGGCCGACGCCGAAATAAGAGCGGGACATTGGAACAGAGAAAGTAACCGCGGTCATGAACTCGATTTGAAAACAGTTGGAATCATTGGTTACGGAAATATGGGTAAAGCTTTTGCGAAAAAACTTCGCGGTTTTGAAACGGAGGTTTTGTGCTATGATATTTTGGATAATGTGGGAGATGAAAATGCAAAACAGGTTTCACTCCAGGAATTACAGGAAAAAGCCGATGTTCTGAGTTTACATCTTCCGTGGACACCGGAAACGGATAAAATGGTAGATGCCGATTTTATAAATGCATTTAAAAAGCCATTTTGGATCATAAACACTTCTCGTGGTAAAAATATTGTTACAGCCGATTTAGTGGCTGCTATGAAGTCAAAAAAGGTTTTAGGGGCAGGTTTGGATGTTTTGGAATATGAGAAATTGTCTTTTGAAACCCTTTTTCAGGATAAAAACACTCCTGAAGCTTTTCAATATTTACTGGAAGCTAAAAATGTTTTGCTAACCCCACATATTGCAGGATGGACTTTTGAAAGCCATGAAAGACTTGCTCAGGTTATTGTAGATAAAATTAAAGGAATATATACCTCTTCTTAACGTTTTTTTTAGGTTTTCATAACGAGCATTTTCCTGTAAATATTATATTGATAATTAGTTTTATTTGTTAATTTTTAATAATATTGCTTCGAAATTTTCAAGAATCAATCTAAATAAGATTTGATTTTTAAATGAAAAGGAGTAACCGAAAATCCGAAAGAGTAGGAGTAAACTAACTAATTTATTAATTATGATTGAATGGTACAAAAAAGTGGTTTTTGAAAACTATGCAAACTTTAAAGGTCGTGCAAGAAGAAGTGAATATTGGTATTTTGCACTTGCTAATGGAATAATTTCTATAGTGCTAATTGTTTTAGGAGCAATAATCGGTGGAATTTTTGGAGACGCACTTACAGGAGGAATTGTCGGATATGCACTTTTTGGTCTTTACACTTTAGCAACTATTGTTCCTACTTTGGGTGCAGTAGTAAGAAGACTGCATGATATTGGAAAAAGCGGTTGGTTTTATTTTGTAGCCTTTATTCCATTTGTTGGAGGAATCTGGATTTTGGTATTATTGTTTACAGAAGGTGATCGTGGCCCAAATCAATACGGTCCGGATCCTAAAAATAATCTAGAAGAAATTAACGAAATAGGAAAAGTTGAATTACAATAATTATATATAAACTATGGAAACTACAAAACCGGAATCGTGGAATACTCCACAAGCACCAAGAGAAGAAAATAAAAAAGTCCTTGCAGGAATTCTTGCTATTTTATTTGGAGGACTTGGAATTCATAAATTTATCTTAGGATATACACAAGAAGGAATTATTCAGCTTGTTATTAGTATTGTTAGCTGTGGAGCAATCGGTGGACTTATTGGTCTTATCGAAGGAATCATTTACCTGACAAAAACAGACGAAGAGTTTTACCAAACGTATCAGGTTGGTAAAAAAGGCTGGTTCTAAAAATATTTTAAATCCCATTCGAGAGAATGGGATTTTTTTTTGACTTATAGAA
>SEBM01000074.1 GCA_004296145.1 Flavobacterium sp. | reverse complement strand
ACATCCAGGCTTTTGAAGCTATCTCAGCTTTTAGAGGAAAATCTTTTCGAATTTTATAATGATCAGGAACCGCTCAAAACTTTTATAAATGAAGAAGAACAGGAGAGAAAGGCACAAATCGATTCCTTGAAGGAAAAAATAGCTGATCAAAATCTAATTATCTTTAATCAAACTGAGGTTATACGTTTGCTGCTGGAAAAAGAACAGTCCAAAAGTTAATTGTGTAAGCCTAATTTACCCAAAGTTCTTGTTAGATACTGAGCGGCCTACTTCATCTATTTTACATCATCTACCAAATGGGTGAATTTTTGATAGGATTAAAAATAGATATTGTAAATTTCGTATCAAAAAAGGAAGGTATCCAACCCCTTCTCTAATACTTTTCTGACACTTTTCTTTCAGCTGTAAGACTAATGCATCAATCGCGGCGAAGAGAAAAAATGTTTAAGAAAGGAAGGAACCCATTTCTTGGTTTATATTTTTCTTTCAGGTGTCAATCAATGCTGCAACTACGACAGATAGAAAAAATCTCTTACCAAACGAACAAAAATTTGTAACTTTGCCAAGAGCATTAGCTTAACAGGTAAAGCTAGGCAACTGACGTGCGACCAATGTAGTTCGTGTGTCAATTGCCAAGTCGTAGGTTCGAGTCCTGCATGCTCTTCATATTTTGAAACAATCAAACGCCTATATAGCTTTTAAGACTAGGACTCAGGAAATTTTCAGTTTTGCTGTTATTGTAACCTCTAGCGTCCCTGTATTAAAACATAACATAAACTTGTTTAGAGGTGGCAAAATAGATAAAATTTCCGAGCCTGATTATTTCCAGCCTTCAGTAATCTACGATATTAAAGAATCAACATTAAAGGATTTAAAAGAAAATGGACTAGACGAATCTAAGTTAGTTTTATTGCAAGAAATCAAAGATATTCCTTTGAACAATAGAGAATTTAAAGAGTCTGTCATTGCGAGGATTGGGGTGACAGCTTATAATGCAAATCGAAATATTTTAAAACGTCAGAGTAAAAACTACATTGCGAATTTATACTCATCCACAAGTGGTTATCAAGCGAAATTAGCATCATATTTATACTTCTCATTATTTTCATACTTCGAGTCATTTATTAGTGAATTAACGAAGGAAGTTATTGATACTTTAGAGCAATTAAACGTTTCACAATACCTGCTTAACGCGCAAGCAATAGATTCCTCGAAGGAATACCGCGATTTAACGAAAGTCTACGACCCTAAAAAAATTGACAGATATAGGAAGTACAGCCAGGAATTAAATAAAAAGGGATATCAACTTCCTAAAGATCTTATGTTTTCATCCATGCTTGATTCATTGAAGGCAACCAGTGAAAACATGAAAGCAAATGAGATTCCAACTTTCTTAAAAAAATTGTTTTATTTTGAAATGGACATCGTTGACAACGAAACTTATCATAATTTTCGAAACAATAGAAACTCGTTAGGTCATGGAGGTACGTCTTTCACTCCTACCCTTAAAAATGTAACTGATGCGAATAAGTTTTTTCGAAGAATTAGCAAAAAAATTGATTCACATGTTACTAGACATTATATGAGTCTGAATAATTATCAAAAATCTGAGTAGTCTTAATTTGTTAATGAAACTTATGTCGTTAGCATCTAACTGTCTAAAACAAAGAGAGTGTTCATACCTTAATTTATATCTTTCTTTCAGCTCTAAGTTTCCTTGCACCAATTACGGCAAAGAGAAAACGTCTCAAAAAACGAATATTTTTACTTGATAATTTTGAATCAAAAACTCATTATCAAAAACCCCTAAGACCCCTTTGATTAGTGAAATGAGTTATGATAATTGGAATAACAGAAAAATATGAATTAGGCTGTTTTTAAGCGAAATTTTATCAGTCAAAGTAATATTATAACTCAATTAGTTTGTCAAAAGAGGGAATTTTAATAATAGATATTAATAGTTTATTTGAAAAAGTATATACGCCCGTTAATAATTATTGGAAAATAAATGGCGTCACTTTCCTTAATACAACTAGACAGTCAAATGGACGTCCTTTACCAAAAATATATTGATTACCTGTGCGCTCAATGCAATTGACTTTGGGATGCTTATTTTTGATATCCTCAAAAAATATAATTCCCTGATCAACATTATATTTTTTGAGCATTTTGTTGGCAACTGTTTTTACATTAGATGCATAGGTTTTCTTAAATAACTCACCTGTGTCAGATATCGACCATACCGTTGACTGTTTTGAAAAGTCTGTAAGAATGGTATAATATTGTTTTCCAGCTATCTTTTTTAGATAATTGCCCATACTGACAACATTATCAGAAGTCGTGATGTGCAGATTGTGTGCCCAAATTATTGCTTTAGCACTATCCTTCGCTACAACATTAGCCGCCATCACGCTATCTCTAAATGCAGACGCCCTGTAAACATTGGTTCTTCGCAACGTTTCATGGATTAACTTATACTCTGCACATTTGACATCGTAATTCAATTTATCAAAATATCCTTTTTCAACACGCAATTTTATTAATTCCTGATTTTTACGAAACCACTGTGTTTGTACTGCAACAACCGAATCATTAGGAATACTTTTCCACGCCGAAAGGAGTTCAGATGCGTCCAATGCATCCATGAACGACATAATGCTAGTCATAAAATATTCTGGGAAAGCTCCAGAGGCACCTTCAATGTCAATACCTCTCAAGTTAATTTCATCGCCTAAATGAGATAAGTTATATTCTTTTATCCAGACCAATAAATCGTAAAACGAAGCGTTTCCGAGGAAAGTTCTACCAAATGTACTTTTCGCGAGATATACCACGCTATCAATATTTATCGACTTATTATTGACCAAATATTCAGCCAGCGGAGAAATGACTATATTGGGGTATTCAAGTACTAGTTCTCTATAGCCTTTTTGCTCAACTAGATATTGAATCATTTTTGATTTAAATTGAATAATCTGGTTTCCACCGTGGGAAAACTCCCCAAGCCCAACAAATCGTACACTCCCAGTTATTTGTTCATCGAACATTGAGGCCAATCTTCCAGAATCAGATTTCAAAGAAGTAGACTCTAGGCTGTGAATTTGTGATTTCGTTTGAAGCTGAGCTAAAGTTGGGAAAGCAATCATAACAAGACATATTAATTTTGTCACTTGGGTGATTACTGATTTAATTTGATGTTTCAATTCGCTAGTTATTTAACCTACCTAATGTAAATAAAAATTCCGGTTAGCAAAGAGAACGTTGTGGAGCGCTATGCCTCAAACTTGGATAAGACCTAATCATTGTTGGATTGGATCGTTTTTATCAAAAAATGGTCGATTCTTTACAGGACTTAGAATTACCCTTTAAGTTATTGTCTCACAGAACGAAAGTATTGATTTCCTAACCTATCTACCCCTTGAGTTATAATTGCAATTCGCTCCAATACTATAAGGAATTATAATGTTAACAAACATTGAAAAACTATTAGTTTTTGAAATCCTTTTTAAATTCAATTCGGTATGCTTCACCATTCGAATTGCTCAGATTAGTAATGGAAGTTGGTGCTTCTGGCCCGATTAATTGGCCTAAATTGATTGGCATTTCCTCAATTAATAAACTATCTGTTTTAACTAGCATTCCGTTAGCTTTTTTATAATTATTTATTTGGCATGGAACTATAGGTTTAGCAATCCACATTATACTGCTCCATTTATGAGTATGAATTGGTTCAGATTTCTTGCTATCCAGTGCTACCATCAAAACACGAACATTGCTGTCTTCATAAACGAGCCTATGATTATTTGGTGCTGCTACCATGGCATCTAAGCTATCGGGCCACTTCCACTGTGCTGAAATTTCGCGTGCTATGACCGGAGATTTCATAGCGTCCGTGCTGTATTTTAACAGTAAATAAATAACTATTCCACCAACCAGCAAACCCAAAAAAAATTGACCAAATTTCATAAATTAATTATTTAAACATTGATTGTCAGTTAATTAATCATTACACTAAAATCTAAATGTAGTTATTTTGATTGCAATATCTGCAAGGAATTACACACTTAATAAAGTAAAGGTGTCCACTTATGAATTTGTTTACAATTTAAAAAGTTGGAAAAATTTCTGAGGACTAACGTTAGTCGATTAAAGTATTTTGCATTTAACTTTTAACATTGTTTAGCCTCTAAATGTTAATAATATATATAGGTTGAACTTTAAAGTTGTCTCAACAATGGAAAGTATTCATCCCATACTGCTTATCTTTCTTTCAGCTGTAAGTTTAATTACACAAATTACGGAAAGAGAAAAATCGTTTCTCAAAACGAAAGTATTCAACCCCTACTGTATATCTTTCTTTCAGCTGTAAGTTCATAAACACTAATTACTACAGGGTGAAAAGTGTTTCAAAAACCAAGTTATTCGTCATCGGGATAATTAGCCCATTCGATCATCTGATCAAGACCGTTTCGAGCTGCCAGTAGAAAAGGGATGCCACGCTTCCCGGCAGAACTATAAGGATTAACTATTTCTAAAAGTGTAATCAACGAATACTCAAACCAATGATAATTACCCTTCAACGGAGGGATCGCTAAAGCATTCAAGTGTATAATTGCACTGATCATGATTTCTTGCCGGTTAGGCAAATCCTCAATTATAAAAAAATTCTTTTTAACGATTCTCACATATTTATTAGTCATCCGTGAGAGTTCATCAATCTGAGCCGCAATTTTATCTAATGGCGCGGTATTCTTTTCCCACATTAGATCTTCCGCCAAAGAGAAACATGCTTCAAAAATCCCCTGTTCATCCATAACGCCGTAAATGTATTAAGTTTAAGCAAAATTATGTGGTGCAAATAAAAATTATAATTCAATTCAAATAAGATTATACTAAACCAAATATTATGGTTATACTTCCTTTAGTGTTGATATAAATAGCTCAAAGATTATTAGTTAACACTTTATATGTTTTTAAAGGAAAGAAACACAAAACCGTCTTAAAAAACGAACTTTTATATTGTTGATTTGATACGAGAGTGTAACAAGCTTACTTGCCAGATGAGTTTTCATATGTGCCATAGAGAATTACTATGTAATTAATATTAATTTAGGAATTCGAACATTATAATTTCAGTTTTGTGGGCACATTTATTATAGATAAGCAAACCTTTAATGATCTAAACATTTTCTCAGAAAATGTAAGTTCAAATTCGATATTAAATTTATTTAAGTATACAAGAACGGTAGGTGGTAGAAAAAGATTAATTGAGATTATGAATCATCCGCTCAACAATCGCGATGAAATCATTTCCAGGCGGGATGGTATTAGGTTTTTTTTTGATAACCAAATTAATTTTGATATCAGAAATGAAGAGATTGATTTGATTGATTTCTATCTTGAAAGCAAATTTAAGCATTTTAAAAATAATCCACTTGATGCTTTATCGGATTATCTAATACGTAATTCTAGTAACAATTATTATATTATTAAAACTGGGCTCAAGTATCTTATAAAGACTACAAAATATATTTTAAACTTCATAAACGATCAAAAAGCAAATAACCCTCCAATATATCTTCTAGAAATTTTCGATGAGATTCTTGATATCATTGATGGAGGTGTTTTAATGAAAGCTTCATTACTCAACGAAAAACATCTTCGTTTCTTAGATGTAACAAAGTTAGACAGAGCTATACGCGGAGCAGAAAGACAAAACATTAAAAAGTTTCTACAACTGATGTATGAATTAGACGTTTTCGAAAATGTTGCTTTAGTTACTGCTTCTAGAGGATTATCATTTCCAATTTTTAATCATGAGGAAGATTTGAATATATCTATTATTGGGCTCTTTCACCCTTCAATTAAAAAGCCAGTTAAAAATGATCTCCATATTGATGTTACTAAAAACATAATATTTTTAACAGGATCGAATATGGCTGGAAAGTCCTCTTTGTTAAAGTCCTTAGGATTAACTATTTATTTATCTCACCTAGGCTTTCCCGTTCCAGCAGAGGAAATGAAATTGAGTGTGCTTAATGGTTTGGTAACTACAATCAATCTTCCTGACAATATCAACGAAGGTTTAAGTCATTATTATACGGAAGTAAAGAGAGTAAAGGAGGTTGCAGAAATTTTGTTAAGAAGCCAAAATGTTTTTGTGATATTTGATGAGTTGTTTAGAGGAACTAATGTAAAGGATGCCTATGATGCATCTTCTCTAATTATATCGGAGCTACAAGCTATACAAAATTCAGCGTTTGTTATCTCTACTCACATTATAGAGCTTGCTACTTCTTTAAATAACTTTAAAAATATCTCATTTCGATACCTAGACACTTATTTTGAAAACAAAAAGCCGGTTTTTACATACTCACTTAAAGAAGGGATTTCCAATGAAACTTTAGGAATGTATATCGTAAAGAACGAAGGGATTGTGGAAGTCTTAAAACTGGCTGCAAAAAAATCTTCATATAAATCTTAGTTTTCTCCTTTCAATCTTTAAAATTCGATTTTCAAAACCTGGGGATTTTCGTGTTTGTAATTTTAGAAATGAATTTCAGAATATCTTGTCTCACAAAACGAACGTTTGGGAAGAAGCTTAAAACATATAATTGATTTAGTTTTAAGATTAAGTGAAGAAGGAATTATTATCAAAGGTTTAACCGATGGAGTTGATACTTCAACAATTAATGGTCGACTTTTTTTAAATATCATTGCTTCATTAGCTGAATATGAAAGGGAATTAATCAGAGAAAGAACAAAAGCTGGTTTAGAATCCGCGAGGGCAAGAGGCCGTACGGGAGGCAGGCCGAAAGGTTTTACCAAAGATACGATTTCTAAATTGTTGGTTATGCGTTCAGTTTATAAGGATATAGATAAAACACCGGAGCAAATCTACAAAGGGCTTCAATTGACAAGGGCAACATTTTATCGCTATGCTAAAATTCTAGATACCCTCACGAACGAGGAAATAAAAAACTTCAGAAGAAATAATAAACCATAAATATGAAAATTAAATTGGGAATATTACTGATGTGTATCCGCCCATTTTTGGGGAATGCGCAAGCGAAGGTTGAACTTAATGGATTTGCACCATTTTTTAAAGATGGAATTGAGGTCACCCTGCGGAGAATTGATCCTTCTTTAAATATAGATATGCATCATTCCTTAGAACTGAAAACAACTCTAGAAAACGGACGTTTCACTTTTTCTTTTGATCAAAAGGGCGCTGAAATTTATTATTTAACACTAAAAAAAAGATCAGAAATACTTTATATCCCTAGCGGTGTAACTAATCTAAGAATACAAGACTCTTTGATGCGAAAGATTTCCATTGAAAACTCTACTGCCATCGAATATGAAAAGTTTGACGATCATGAAACTAAGGTAGCTTTAAAAAGCAAGTATCTCTGGCTTAGGGCAGACTATGATAATTATATTTAAGGAGAAATAGTCGATTCCCTGGTCGCCCAAAAAAAAATCCTTGCCAGGGACAGTGCAAATTTGGCTCACCAGAATTTTACGTCAATTCAGTGCATAAAGTGGATCAAATCAAACCCAAATTCGTTAATAAATTCGAAGATACTCTACGATCAGCTTCATTTCTTCCTGACGATACTATCCGGTATTTATTCAACTTGATACCGACAATCGCTAAACAGATTAGTTATGGTAAACTTTTGTTATATAATATTGAAAATTTATTATCAGGAGCGATTCCACCAGCGTTCAATGCCCTTACACCAGAAGGAAAAAAAGTAAAATTATCCGATTTCAGGGCAAATATGTTCTCGTAGATTTCTGGGCTGCGTGGTGCATTCCATGTCGAGAAACAAATCCAGCACTAATTAAAGTATACAGCCAGTTTGGCAAACATAATTTTGACATTTTGGGTGTGTCTTTCGACGATGAAAAGCAAAAGTGGAAAAACGCTATAAAAGAGGATAAATTGCCATGGACAAATATATCTGAACTGAAAGGTATGAATGGTTCTATATCCAAAAACTATAATGTACGCTCTATTCCAAATAACTACTTGATAAATCCAATGGGAAAGGTGGTAGCTAGAAACATTGACCCAAAGGATCTTTATTTATTATTAAAGGAATTATTTGATTGAAAAAACAGAATTATTTTTTGATCAGTTATTTATTTAATTAAGTGCGGTGCGACAATGGTTCTGCGAGGAATGCCATTTCTGCACAAATTTTCAAAACGTTTCTGGAAATTGAAATATATTATTTAAATTTTGGTCGTTAAAATAAAAAATAGATTTTACAATGAAAATTAAAATTCGATATCTCTTAATATTGCTTACAACTGTTTCATCTCTACTAAGTTGTGGAAAAAAAATTACAGATTGGTCAAAAAATGCAGAATATGTATTTATCAATAAGACAAATCATTCTGTTACATATATAAAAGAATTTGAGAAGTATAATATTGCTCCTAATACTACAGTTACTTTCCACACAACAGGAGAAGGTAGCGAAAATATGCAAGCAGACCAGTATACCTCACCATTTGGTGATCCGGTAGCTTATAAAAATTCTGTTCGAAATCTTTTAGTAAACTTTGATGGCAATAGGTGTTGGCAAGCACCCCCTTATGGTGATCACAGTCCCTTAGACATTAAAAGTTACCTAGCTGAAAAGATAAGTAATAACAATTTCAGATTTATCTACACCTTTACTGAGGAGGATTATGGAAAGGCAATTAGTTGTCCATAAGGATGTGAATTGTTAAATAAATCAATACAGCTAATGATATGATGCTTAGCTGTATATTAAAAACGAACCTTTTTATTTTTTTTACCTAAAAAATTAAAGATAGGCCTTATTGCTATACAATAAAATTTTCGTCCCAAAAAACGTTTTAATTGTTGTTATTGATCGTTTTGATATAAATACGGTAAATTGAACCTTTCAATTTTAGCAACCATTTGCCACCATTCCCAAAATCTCCAAGGTTTTATTTCGAAAGTTCTATAAAGTATTTTATTAGGACTATTTGGGTTCTCTTTTTTAAAGCGGTCAAATCTGATTTTACATACTTTAAAATCTAAGCCTTTACCAGATTGCTCTTGATATTTAAAACTACCATCCTTATTTTGGTAGGCGTAGTCTTCTTGAAAAAAGAAAGCAATAGGTGGTAAGTTAGATATGATTATAAGTGTTAAAATACTAGTTAGGATGATTTTGGTTGTCTTTTTCATGATCTTTGTATTTAATTACATTCTCCTTTACTAGCTGGTATGGTTCCGCCAGCTTCATTGATGTCTGAATTTGGATTACTAGCCTTTTGGTCTCTTAAAGCACTTGCCATCCCTGCGGGCGTTTGCGCATACCCAGCGCCACCAGGCCCGCTGATACCTATCATTGTTGTAGGATCTGGGATGGGAATGCCGCCCGCCTGACCGGCTCCATATACAAAAGCCGAGCAATTAAAATCCGTAAAATGATATTGTTGTGGTGGATTGCTCACATAATTAATAACCTTCGCAAAGCTTTCACTATTAACGTAATAGATTGCGCCTATGTTATATTGAATATCTCCATTGTCAAGAATTTGAGATTTGGAGTCGAGTTTATCTAATCCGGAACCTGTTGGATAAAATCCCACGGTTTGGGTAATCGTAGTGCTGCCACTTGTTTTGCTCAGGGATATCGCAACATGACCGAAACTATTTGCACCAACATTAAAAGAAGTACCTGGCTGTGGCTCCACCACATAAACCCTGACCACAAACGCAGCATTTGGATTTGTAATTTGTGAAAAGCATTCCATCATTTTTTTTGGATCAACTTTATTATTGTTTTCTCCGGGTAGGTTGGATGGGGCGGGAGTGGGAGGTGTTGGATTAGTAGAAGGTGAGCCTCCGCCGCCACCACCTCCTCCTCCTGAACTTTCTCCGCCATAGGAATCTCCGCCACCGCCTCCCCAAAAGCTCATCCCATCATCAAAGAAGGAGTAACTACAAATCCTTTCGGAATGTACTGTGAATTCGCCATTAGCATCCATGTAGCTATCTTGATACCACGAGCAACTCTCAATTACCTGCATTTTCATCAATTTTCCCTGTACACCCTTTAACGGATTCAAATCTCCAAGTACGCCTTGTTTTTGCAGCTCAAAGTTTTCTTTTGGCCCAATTTCTCCTACCTGTTTGCCATCACTATATAATTGACCTCCTGTGAGCTTATACGCTAAGTCGTACTCAAATACGCGGCCTGTAAAATTTGAATTTCGAACGTTTCCTTTCTGAAGATATATCGCGTCTGGTATGACTTCTATAACACGGGCTTCGATTTCGTTCGTTTTACTGTTTCTTTTTATAGCCAACTGCCGGTAGCCCTGTTCAACGCCTTGGTATATTGGCCGTCCAGGAACATTTACTTTCCAGATGTTGCCATCCTTTATTATGGTGTTTGTCGCAGTCTGCCAATCTAATTGCAAATCTTTTATAACAGAACTTTCGTTGGCCTGGTGCTTTTGCGCTTGCGCGATATAAGCCTTGGCATCTGGCAAAGTTAGAGTAATGTTTTTGTGAGATGAGGCAGGTTCTAGCTGTTCTATGCTGTCTTTGTTACAGGCGGAAAAAGTAAATATAAATAGGGTGAAAATTTTAAGTTTTGTTTTCATAACAGAGATTTTAGGTTTAAAACAATACTAATTTTTGGTGCCGTTTTGTGTCACCTGACACAATCCCAGTTTTTTTCGGTGAATTCTGGACAAGGTTTCCCGGCTTATTCCCAGATAAGAAGCGATGTTGCTTTGAGTGGTTTTTTGTTCGATATCGGGGTATTTTTCCATCAACATTTCATACCGGTTTTCTGGGGTTTGGGTTCGCAGGAAAAGAGCCCGTTCTTCGCTAAGCATATAGTATTTCTGGGTAACGATACGGCCAAGTAGATTGCCCTCCTCAAAATCAGCGTAATAGCTGTTTAACTGATTCCAGGTCAGTGATTGAAGTTTACTGTCTTCAAGTACCTCTATATACTCATAAGCGGGTTTTTGGGTAAAAAAACTATACACTGAAATCATCAGATCGCCTTTTCCCATAAACCAGGTGGTGCACTCTTTACCGTTGCTATCAATGAAATATGCTCGCAAGAAGCCATGCCGGATAAAGTATAACCTTCGGGCGGTTTCACCAGGCTTTAGCAACAGGTGTTTTCGTTTAAAAGTTTCGGTGATAACCTCTTCGTTTACGCGCTTTTGAAAGGGTGCGGGTAGAGGAATGATAAAGCCCAATGTCTCTAAAAGATCGGCTTCATTTCTAGAATGATTTTTCATGCAGTGTCGATTGTGTCACAAATCAACTTTTCATTGCATTTACCTGAATAATATTGTCCTGTCGGAAGGAGATACTTTTTTAACGGAATTTTTTCG
>SEBM01000595.1 GCA_004296145.1 Flavobacterium sp. | reverse complement strand
TATATTTGTATCATCATTAGTTGTTAGAGCAAAAACACTAAAGATTTGAAAAGAAAAACATCCGATTTATCGGAATAAAAAAATAACCCGTTCATACAGGTTTATATTTGGTTAGAAAAGAGAAACAGTCTGGATGGATGTTTCTCTTTCTTTTTTATGGGCTTTTTCCACTATAAACGCACTTTTTAGTAATAACTAATGAACTGAATGCTTTAATAATGTTAAAATTTAAAACCAAAATCACAGAATTGTTACCATTTAGTTGTAATTTTAGTTATAAGTTTTTATGATTTATTACCTTTAAAAAGGTCTCTTTCAATCCTTGCAGACACTATTTGCTCTAATGATAAAAGATTATCTTTTTCAATTAACCTAGGCTTCCTGATTTCTCCAACGATTGATTTAGCTAAATCTTCGGTTGATTGCCCTTTTTTAATTAAATCTTGCATAAGTTCATTTACTAAATCATACCGTTTCAAGTTGAAGGGAATACTTGAAAGATTTTTAACTTTTAAATATTCATCAATCACTATTTGGTATGTGATAAGGGCAAGAGAAAGTGTTTCTTTAAATCGTACCAAATGTTTGACTTTTGCATCCTTGAAATGGCTTGGGTATTGCTTTAACTGTTCATCGACCTTATTAATAGCATACTTATATGCGGTCGTTTCATCATCTACAGACGATGAGCTAACATGTAGCTCTATTTTCACTTTCCTCAATAGATTTCCGAATGTTTGGGATGTCATCTTGTTCAGTAAATGAATGTTTTCTAAAATGTCCATATACCAAGGTCTTAAAAAAATGGTTCAAAATTTTAAAAAATAATTTTTTTAAAAAAAAATGAAGGAGACAAGCCATTTCTCAATAGATTTCAAATCTTAGGTCTAACATATCCGATCAAAATTTTCCAAAATTTAAACTCAGTAGTCCACGCACGGGAAAGGAGGTTAAAAAAAATTACTCTCAAAAACTTGGCGGATATCTTGCATAAGCAATTAATGCAAATCTGTGAAGGCTACGGATATCGAGGAGGACAAGATAGCGAAAGAATAGAAAGTGAGATTGTTAATTCAAATCTTAACAGCATTAGGCGAACTATGTTAATTTACTTTTGTAATATTTTGTGTTTCCAAGATTTCCATAACTGTCTTGGAAATATGCAACGATTTAGTTAGAGCTACGTCAATACTATCATAATCATATTTCGGCATCAACTCCATAAATCTTAATATACCGTTCTGAATCATATCTTCTGCAATTCTAACATAACTAATATTTACCTCTGAGGCTTCAACTTTTTTGTTTCCGTGAACTATGTAGCTTCTAAGCCCATAAAATTTTTTCAAGCTTGTATATAATGATTCGTCTATATTATTCTCTACTGTTAGTTTAATCAATTTTAAACATAATTGAAGAGTCACATCCGAATTACTTGTATTAATGAGGTATTCAAGTGCAA
The DNA here is from genome assembly GCA_004296145.1 of Flavobacterium sp. Taxonomy (GTDB): domain Bacteria; phylum Bacteroidota; class Bacteroidia; order Flavobacteriales; family Flavobacteriaceae; genus Flavobacterium. The sequence goes on along the minus strand of SEBM01000595.1, from coordinate 1,071 downwards.
TTGACAGCTCAACTACTCTATCATCGACACTATTACTTCGTTTTGATTTTGTTAACCTCTCTAATGAATAAACGACTTTTTTGTGCAATTCATTCAGATTGACCTTTTGAAGTATTAAAGCTACAGAACGAAGCTTCTCTATAGAAGAATTTGTAAGCGTATGATGATTGTTATGTCGTAAAGAACCTCTTTGATTACTTATAGTACCAGATGTAGTATAATTAATAATAGCCCAATCTCGACTTCTATAAATCTGGTTTTCAGCTTGTAGAAGCGATGGCAAAGCTAAAACTGGTAGTATTTTCCATTTATTTACCCTATCCATTATTAGTCTATTGACATTGGTTGTTTTAAAATTGAAATATTCTTTTGGAACATTAAAGTGAATTTGCATAACATAATCGCCCTCAAACATTTCTATATCCAAAAAGTAATCGTCTCCATTAAAAAGGGCACCATAATATTTTGCTATTTGAAAATCAGCTTTTAATATTGAAATCTCATCATTTAATTTAACAACTGGAATTTCTCCCGAAACTCCTTTTAAGCTTAATAATACATCAAACTCAACACTATCTTTGCCAAGAAAATCTATCAGTTCATCAAAAGCGAACTTAAAAGAATTATTGGTAATGACGAATTGATTATTATTTATTTCAAAAACACGTACTAAAAATCCAGCCACTATACTTGATACTAGGTTTGGCTGAGACTTTACACAAATCTCATAAGATTCATACTTCATATGCCACATATTATTAATGGATATCAAATCATAAATCTTTTTTGTAGCTGAAAAATCTTTAATATGAACGCACAAAACATTTTGCAAAATCGGCTTGTCAAATACGAAACCTTTAATAGTTGAATAACTTTTAGAATCTCTTTTAGTGCCCTCAACAGGATATGTGCCAATTTTAAAGCAATGACTAAGCTTAGGGTCATTTAAGATTAAGCTTTTATTAGCTTCAAATTCAATAACAAGCTCATTTAAATATTGAAGCAATGTGTCTTTCATAATTTTCAAAAAATAAACTTATAAAAGATTATTCAAAATATTGGAAATAAGAT